>JAKLJW010000057.1 GCA_023150935.1 Candidatus Binatia bacterium
GGGGGATTTCGTAGCATAGCGATATCGCTAGTACTAGAGCGTTTCGATTTTTTCACACCTTCTCAGGCGCGGCGGCGAACCAGCACCAAGCTCCAATCGAAGCACTACCGATCACGAGCACGCTCCCCGCCGTCGCCTGCAGCCGCTGAGTTAGGCGCTTCGCCTCGATCGTGGACGCGGCAGCTTGCGGGCCGGCCGAGGCGCAAGACGCACCACCTTGAACTCACCTTGATCCTGCCGTCGCTTCAGATCGTCAACGATGCCGTCAAGATCATGGTCAAACTTCGCCGCGTAGGCAGCGCGCGCTCTGCGCACCTCTTCGACGATTGGATCACGCATCGGGTTCACTCCTCCAGAAGCTCCTCCGGAGTGCAGAGCACCGGAGGCTCATAACCAAGCTGGCGAATGATCTCCTCGATCTGCGGACGCATCCACGCATTGGCAATGTGCCGGCAGTTCCAGGTGACCAGGTATTCCATCCCGTGGACGGCGGCGACTCCGATGTGCAGCGCGTCGCCCTCCGCGTGCGCCGGTAAAGGCCCCCTTGCAAGAAGCTGGCGGCCAACGAGCCTGGTGTCGTCGTTGATCTCGAGCAATGGGAGGTCACGTAGAAACCGCCCGCGTCTGGCCCGTGCTGCTGGGTCGCCACGTCCAGCCTCCTCCACGACGAGCGGCGAAGTAAAGACGTCCAGCCTCCCTCGCTGTCGCCACCAACGTCGCGTCAGCTCTTGGTGAGCGCGTACGATGAGATGTCGGCTGCGCCGCGCGGCAAGGTAGCTGACGATTGTCGTTTCCACGTACACCCTCGGCTTCACAGCATTCGTTTATCCCTCGGGGTCGATCATTGCCACCCGCACGCCGAACGCTGAAGCTCACCAGCCGGCGCCGAAACGAGACGCTGCTTGCTTGCCCGATCGGCACCGCGGCGCCGGTCTGGTGGAGCGTCTTGTTCGGCAGTCACCTGGCGGCGCGTTTCCCTCGGGGTCGGTATCGGTATCGGATTCGGTATCGACTCCCCCCGTCGTGTACTCGGCCGGTTCCTCGCGAACCGCATAGCCACGCCGACCGAGCCTGGTCAGCATGGCCACGATCCGGTCGAGCACCGCTTTGGTTCTGGCGTTCTCCTCGGCGCACAAGGCACCACAGACCTCCAGAACATCCTGGATCGCCCCGCACTCCATGGCCGATCCCCGGGCGATCTCGGAGTACCGACGCCGGTCGCCGTCTGTCGCCTTGCCGTTGCCTGCGGCGATGTTCAGCGCAATCGCCTGCGACGCCCGCAACAGCTGCTCCTTGGCGTTCCGATGCCCCTTGAGACCTTGACAGAAGCGGTACACCCAGCCCACGTACTCGATAGCCGCCCGGTAGACATCCAGTCGTTCGTGACCGAAGCTCGTGCTGCCCTTCGATTCCGATACCGATAGCGATACCGACCCCGTTCGGTTCCTGCCGAACGTCGCGCCGCTCAAACGCGGCCGGCTCTTGGCCGCCGCCTGCGGCGGCTTGATCGCCGCCAGGCCACCGTAATCTGCACAGCAAACCATCTGTGCCCGACGCTCGACTACCATGGGCTCACACCTTCTCCACGCTCACACGGTTCGCGTGCGCCGCGAGCGCCTTGAGATCGTCGATATCCGAAGTCAAGGCGGTGCCATTGGGTTCTGCGAACGCCACGACCAGAGCGTCGACGGCGGAACCGCGACGCGATCGTCTGCGCAGCAGTGCCGCACGCCGTGCCAGCGGTTCGGGAGTCTCTTCCACAACATCGCAGGTCTTCAAGAAGCGGTTGGCGAGTGCGTCACGACCAGCATGACCGTGCAGGCACTCAACGAGGACGACGGACGGAACGACCGGTGGCCAGAGCCCCTCTTCCCGCAGAGCCAGGATGAGCGCGGCCGCCTGCCGGGACCGCTCGGCAAGCCGGCTGACTGCGCCGGAATCGAGGACGACCACGCCCGTTACCCCGCCTTACGAACGGAGCGGGGCACCAAGCGCCGCGCCACGGCCCCGGCACGCGCGCGCTGGGCAGGGGTCGGGGCGCCGACTTCGGCGATCAAATCGGTTAAGTAGCGATCGGTTTCCGCAAGCAAATCCTGTCGACGCAGCTCGGCCTGCACGGCCTTCTGCAGGAGTTCCGAGACCGGAAGGCCACGCGCCTTCACTTGCTTGTACATGGCTTCAGGGAGGTAGATCTGCATTCGAGGCATGCGCCTATCTATACGCCCTTCGCGGAAGCCTGCAAGCGGGAAGTGCCTCTGGGCCGAGCACATCCCACGCTGCCGACAAGCCTAACGCCTTGCCGCTGAACCGCGGCGGGCCAACGGCGCTCTCGAATCAACGGGCCAGCTACCACCCGCCGTCGGTTCCAGCGGCTGGTTCGGCCGGGTGGCCGCCCTTGCGCGATTGAAGCGAGCGGCAGCACGGAGTAGATTAGAAAAAATGACAATCGAGCTTCCTGGCACCGTGGAAGAACAGCTACGGAATCTGGCGGCCAGACAGGGACGCGACGTAGCGGCACTCGTCGAGGATGCGGTCCGGGAGTACCTCGAAGCCGCTGCCATCACCGATCTTGAGACGTCTGAAGTGGCCGAAGCACAAGCGGCGCTACTGGGTGAGCTGTCAGGGCTACCTGCCTGGAAGGCCGACGAGGCGTGAAGCGTGGAGAGGTCTGGTGGGCCGAACTGCCGCCACCCGTCGGCAGCCGGCCGGTCGTGATTCTGACACGCGACGCAGTTCTCCCCAACATCGGTGGGATCGTTGTTGCCTTGGTGACGCGAACGGTCCGACAGCTTCCGACAGAAGTAACGCTCGGCCGACGCCAAGGCCTTCCCGTCAGCTGCGTCGCCAATCTCGACAACCTCCTGACGATCCCCCGCGACCGCCTGAAAAGGCTCATGGGAGCGTGCGATGCCCACAAGATCGGCGAGCTGAACCGGGCGATCAAGACCGCACTCGACGTGTCCTGACGACGTAATCACCATCGGCCTGCAAGCCGAACGCCCTGGCGCTCAGGCGCGGCGTGCTCTTTGCCGTCGCCTGGAGCGGCTTGTTCGGCACGCCTCTATCGCCCGTGTCATGCAGCCGATTTCACGTTCTCCCGAATGATACGCGGATGCCGCGCGGCGATTCTTAGAAGACCAATCGCCGGCCCTTCCGGTCTCCGGCGACCCTGCTCCCAGTTCCGCAGCGTGTGGACACTTATGCCCATCGCCTCAGCAAACTGCGATTGCGAAAGACCGACAAAGCGCCGCAGTGCCGCGACATCCTCTCCCGACTCGATCTGGCCCATCATGAGCCGCTTGCGAACGCGACCCGGAATCGCCCGGGCCAACTGCTCCTCTGTAAGCTCAGGAATCTTAGTCATTGCAGCCCGCCTCTGACGTACGAACGATACATCTCGGCCTCGCGCTTCGTTGCAAAGCGCGCGCTGATGATCCGCACGACGTTCTCTTCCTCCTCCGTGTAAACGACCAGGACGATCCCGCGGGAGACGGGGCCGATAGCGATGAATCTATCCTCGTCGGACGAATGCGCCTCATCGAAGATATCGAGGTACTCACCGCCTCGTGTGAACAGGGTACTTGCCTGCTCGAACGATACGCCGTGCCTCTTCCGGTTCCTGCTGTTCTTGGCCTCATCCCAGACGAACCTCACGAGGCGACCCTACGGCCCGTGGGCGACTCAGTCAATGACTGACCAAGCACCCGGACGCGCGCCCGAGCCGAACGCCTTGGCGCTCACCCGCCGCGGCCAGAACGCGCCGTCACCCGCTTGTTCGAACGGCCTTGTGGCCGCGGTCGGGTGGAGCGCCTTGTTCGGCCCACAGTTCGCATGCCTGGTGCCGGCGCACCGCGGAGCATGCCCTCGGTGCTCAGGTCCTCATCGAGGTCCGGCCAGTGAATTCCGTAGCCGGCTGCGCAGAGCGTCCAATTTGCGAGCTGGCGCGGACTTGCCCCCGCCAGCCTCGGATACCACTCCAGGGGCACCGAGATCGTACGACCATCCATCAGGTCCACGGTGAGCGAGTCTTCGGAGAATCGCACGTCGCGAACTCGCTCGTCAGCGCTGAGTGCCAATGTGCCCATGCCAGACCTCCAGAAAACGTGCCTGATGCTCCTCGATCAATGCGCGGATTCGCCGCAGCTCGTGTGGGGGGAACCCGAAGTTCCGCGCGAGGGCGATGGGCCGCAGCCATAATTTCGCCGACAGGTTGTCGCGGTCAACGTGGACGTGCGGCGGCTCATTCGGCTCATGGCTGAAGAAGTACACGCGATAGGGTCCACTCCTCAAGACCGTCGGCATTCGCGCGTCTTACCACGAACGGCAACTACCGGCCGAACGCCTTGCGCCTGAGCCGCGCGCATCTTCTTGCGCGTCGGACTCCAGGCGCAGGTTAGCCGTTGTTCTCCAGCTGGGAGCTGCTTGCTCCAAGCCTTCCAGGACCTCGCGCATCAGCTTGTGCAGGCTGTCTGCCAGCGTCACGGCCATCGCCTGCTCAATAAACGTGACCTGCGATCCAGTGTACTCGTCGTCGGCGTCGGTGACGACGCTCTCGAATTGATGAGCGAACAGCGGCTGACCATCCCGGTCGACCGTCATCTTCAGCGCGCTGATCCCAGCGACACGCAGATATATGAACCCGATTGCCTGAGAACAGAGCGCGCGAATCTCCGAGTGAATAACAAGATCGCCCTCGGTAGGGGGACCTTGTGATACGCGAGCGAAGAGCTTCGACTCGGTCAATTCTGTACTCAGTCTCTCGCGTATCAACGAGCGCACGTCGGTCCCCCAAAACGGATCCGTACTGCAACCTGTCCAGCGCGTACCCGCAACACGCTCCCCATAGTGATCGGCGCGGACATCGGCAGGTTCCGCGACAACAACCGCGTACGGATAGGAAGTCCGCGCGACGTAGTGGGTCGAGGTCGGGGGAAACGATAGCGAGGCTCCTGGGATTCTGACCGCAGCGCGGTTGCAACCCATGAGGCAGCAGCAGACGACGAATGAAAGGTTACGAGCGGACAAGATGCTTCCTCCTCGTGACACAGTGCGGTTCCGTTCGGAGTGCGGCTAACGCTCCGGTTCAGCGGCGGGCCGCGCAGCGGACCGTCCGCTGCAACCGGTTGTTGGCCAGCGTCGTGAGAAGCAGCTCTATAACCCTCTGAAGACGTCCTCGACCGCCCTTCGCTGCAGAGCGGCGAAGTCCTGCGCCTGCCTCGCCATTAGTTCCTCCAGCCGGCTGGTAAGGAGCCTCACCCGATCAAGGGATCCTATCCACCAGTTCTGAACCTCACGGGGGACGCCGCGAGGAAATGGGATTGACCGAACACCCTGTCCGTTGATCTTCTGGATCGACGGACCGGTCCCCTTGGTGTGGCGGCGGACGTGTTCGCGAACCATGGGGGTCATAAGCCAGTACTGAGCGAACCAGGGCTCCACGGTCGTCGAGTCCACGCGGACGCGCATAAACAGGTTGGCGTACGTCATGACGCCTGGGTCGCCCTCGTAGAGCCCGCAGTTGCCAACCTGGTCCGGCTTGTTCCCGCGCGCGAAGATGATATCGCCGGGCTCGAGGTAGTCGAGTTCCCGTAGCTGCACGTCGCCGACCCCGTACAGCACCTTCGTGGTGTCGAGGCCGAAGCCGGTGGTCGATGACGGCATGAGCACCGGAGTGCCCTCTCCATCCACGCTGCATGGAAAAGAGGGCCCGTGCCGAAGTCCTTCCACCAGGACAGACTCCAACGCTGCAAGAGGTGATCGCGCTACCACGTCCTCCTGCATGTCGCGCAACCGTGCGGCAAGGAGTCGCCGTGCGTCGACTCCGATCGTCACACGACGACCGAGCACCATAGCGCTCTCTGCGTGCCGTCGGGCCATCATCTCGTTGATGATGCGGCTTCTCGCATCAAGCTCGCGCAGGCGTCGTGCCTGTTCGGGTTTGCTGGGAAGCGGGACCTCGACGGTGAGCAACCGTTTCGCCTTCAGCTCAGTCTTGATCCCGTTGGGGAGCTGAGAGACGGCCCGGCGCCTAAACGCCGGGCTTCGAAGGTACTCGTGGATGTACTTCGGCAGTACCCGCTCCTCATTCAGTTCGTAAGCGCCGTAGTGGATGGTCGCTGCGACGTCGCTCGGAGCTTCCTTCGGATGCAGTGCCACCGCACCCTTGAGCGCGTTGATGCCCGACACGAGTAGATCGCCCCTCCTGACGAGGATCAGGTCGGTGCGGGAGTCCGACGACGCGCGAAGCTCGACGCCGCCGTCCGCGAACCGCACCTTCGCAACGATCGGCACGTCTCCACTCAGCACGGCCTCGAGCGCGGGCACCTCGTCTCGGCTGCGAAGCACCTCGCCGAGCGGAATCAAAGACACGCTCATGCGTCACCTGCTGTAGGCGCCTGCACCACGAGCGCACGCAGCTCGCTGATCAGGTCCAGCATGGCCCGCTCATTCGCGTCGAGGTCATTCGCAATCTGAGCAGACGAGCGGTCATCAACATCGGCGTTCGCGTGTGGATTCTTCAGGTCCAGGTTCACGCCGACAACGTTTCCAGTTCCGTTCTTCGAGACAACCTGACCGACATCGACCAGCCATGCGTTGTCCGTCTCGATGCGCGCCCCCCACCAAGTGATGAGGGACTCGAACTCGCTATGCTGTAGCGGCTTCGTCTTCGTGTACTTCTTCCGGCCTTCCGGGAGCCGGTGCTCGTAGTACCAAATTGACCGGGTTGCGGCTCCCCCATCGAAGAACAGGAGATTCGTTGGGATATCCGTGTAGGGCGCGAACACGCCTTCGGGAAGCCGAACGATGGTGTGCAGGTTGAACGAGGAGAGCAGCTCGAACTTGATGCGCGCCGCGATGCCGTCGCCGAAGAGCACGCCATTCGGCACAACCACCGCCGCGCGCCCCGGTCTAGGCGTGCGCTTGAGCTTGCGCATGATGAGCTGGAGGAAAAGCAGAGCCGTCTCCGCGGTCTGCTTGTCCTCGGGGAAGTTCGAGAGGATGCCGCGCTCCTCCTCGCCACCAAACGGCGGGTTGGTGAGGATGACGTCGACCCGGTCCTTCTCCCCGATGTCCCGGAGCGCAACAGCGAGGCTGTTGCCAGGCTCGACCTTCGGCGCCTCGAGGCCGTGCAGGAGCAGGTTCATCTGCGCGAGGAGGTACGGCAGCGGCTTCGCCTCACCGCCGATGATGGTGCTCTGCTGGAGTTGCCGCCGCTGCTGCACCGTCTTGCATTGCTTCTCCATGTGGGAGAATGCCTCGACGAGGAAGCCGCCTGTGCCGCACGCAGGGTCGAGCACTGTCTCACCGATCTTCGGATCGACGACCGTCACCATCAAGCGCACCACCGCGCGCGGCGTGTAGAACTCGCCCGAGTCGCCGGCGGCATCCCGCATCTCCTTGAGCATCGACTCGTAGAAGTTGCCGAGGGTGTGGATCTCCTCCGACGCGGTGAAGTGGATGCCGTTCACCTTGTTGATGACGTCGCGGAGCAGGTAGCCGTTGATCATGCGGTTGACCGTGCCCTTGAACACGGTAGCCACGACGTCCCGGCGATCCCCTCCCTCGGCGCCGCGCAGCCCGCGCAGGTAGGCGAAGAGGCCCGCGCCTTTGGTCCCGTCCGGCCGCCGGCACTCTTCCTGGTTGATGAATGCGATCAGCTCGTCGCCGGTGATGCCGTCTTCCTTGGCGGCCCAGTCCCGCCAGCGGTACGGCTCCTCGATGGCCGCCTTGAACTTCTTGCCGGCGAGTATCGCTTCCTCGGCGCGAACCGCCTCCATGTCGTCGAGGAACTTCAGGAACATGATCCATGTAAGCATCGGGATGCGGTCGAGGTCACCGCTGAGCCCCTTATCCTTGCGCATGATATCCCGCGCGGACTTGAGGATGCTCCCGAGGCGCTGGGCGGTCGTCACCGGCACGTCGCCGTTCTTCATCGTCTTCGCTGTCTTGCTCTTTGCCATTCAGTTCTCACCCGCGTCCAGCTACGCGGCGTAGAGCAACGTCTGCAGCTCGTGAATCGCGCCGCGGAGCTGCTCGGCTCCTCCGAAGTAGCGGGCGATCTCGATGACGTTGCCGTGGTCCGAAATTGGCGGCACCTGCAGCACGTCCGGGAGGACGAACTGCGCCGTGCCGTGTTCGGCGTACTTCTCCAGTAGCTCTTCCAGGATCTGCCGCGTCACTCCCGAGTGCTTCTCCAGGAAGGCCCGGCGTTCCTTGCGCAGCCGATCGACGCGCTCGCGCCGCGTCCGCACGGGCGCGCTGTATGCCACGTGGCAGAGGAGATCAAACGGGTCGGCATCAGGCTGGCTCGTGACCTTGGTCAGCTCGTCGAAGTCGATCCCACGCTCGGCGAGCTTCTCGATGATGTCGGCGCGTCGCTCTGGGTCGGCCCATGCGGCTCGTAGCTCGACCGCCGTCGGGAAAAGCGCGCGAACGCGCTCGGCGGTGTAGTCGGTGAACTGGACCACCCGGAGTTGGTGTCCCTCGGCGTCCAGCTCATAGACCAGGTGTGCCGCGACCTGTACCTGGCCGCCGTCGTAGAAGTATTTGCGCGGCTCCTCGTCCGGCGGGTCACCGATGACCGCACCATATGGCGGCCCCGGCGACTCGCCGAGCTTGAGCACCTCAGGCTCGGTGGCCGTGTACGTGTCCGGCTTGGGCTTGCCCTGCTCGTCGATCTCCTCCTGGCTCACGCGGGCCGGCTCGCCGTCGAAGTCCGGATCGGCGAACAGTGTGGTGGCGGAACCCGTGTAGTCGTGGATGTTGAAGAACAACTTGCCGTAATCGTCGCGGACGCGAGTGCCTCGACCGATGATCTGCTTGAACTCGCACATGGAGCCGATCACGCGCACGAGGGCCACGTTCTTGACCGTCGGGACGTCCACTCCAGTGGTGAGCAACTGCGACGTCGTCAGGATGGCCGGGGTCGTTGTCTCCAGCTCCTGGAAGCGGCTGAGGTGCCCCCGACCGATGTCGCCCTCGTCCGCAGTGACCCGGCAGACGTAGTCGGGGTTCTGCTTCACAATGTCCGCGTTCAGGTTCGAGAGCGCGCGACGCATCTCGCTGGCGTGCTCCTGGTCCACGCAGAACACAATGGTCTTGGCGAAGCGATCAGTGCCCTTGAGGAAGTCCGTGAGGTGACGGGCGATGGCCTCGGTGCGCGCACGGAGGGCGACCACCTTCTCGAAGTCCCTCGTGGTGTACTCCCGGTCAGGGATCTCGCGGCCGAGCCGGTCAAGCTCGCCAGCGCTTGGCCGCCAGCCGGCGGCGTCGTACGTCGTGATCACGCGGTGGACGCGGTACGGCGCGAGGAAGCCGTCCTCGATCCCCTGCTTGAGGCTGTACTGGTAGATCGGGTTCCCGAAGTACAGGTACGTGTCGCGGTTGTCCTCGCGAAGCGGCGTCGCCGTCATGCCGAGCTGATAGGCCGGCTCGAAGTACTCCAGGATCTCGCGCCACGAGCTTTCTTCGCGGGCGCTGCCGCGATGACACTCGTCCACGACGATGAGGTCGAAGAAGTCCTTCGGGTAGTCCTTGTAGAGCCCGGGCCGCCGTTCGTCGGCGGCGAGCGCCTGGTAGATAGCGAAGTACATCTCGCGGCTCTTCACCGCGTTGCCGCCCTCGATCTTCGAGCGGGCATCGCCGAACGGAGCGAACACCTTCGAGTACGGGTCATCGACGAGGATGTTGCGGTCGGCCAGGAAGAGGATGCGAGGCTTGCGGTACTCCCCCGTGCGGTTCCAGCGGGCGGACCAGAGCCGCCAGCAGATCTGGAACGCCACGAAGGTTTTGCCCGTACCCGTGGCCATCGTGAGCAGCACCCGGCGCTGGCCTTTGATGATGTGGCGCAGGGCCGCGTTGATCGCAATCTCCTGGTAGTAGCGGGGAGTCTTGCCCGCAAGCGAGTAGCCCGGCGTGAGGAGCCTCTCGGCTTCGCTGTCCGAGAGTTTCTCGGCGCCGCGCTGGCGAGCCCAGAGCTCGTCGGGGCTGGGAAACTCCTGCAGGTCCCGCTCGACGCCCGTCAGGAAGTCGAACTCTATAATGCCCTGGCCGTTCGTCACGTACGCGAACGTGAGGCCGAGAGCTGTGGCGTAGTCTTTCGCCTGCTGCAGTCCATCAGCCGGCGACTTGTAGCTGCTCTTCGCCTCGACAACGGCGATTGGGAGGTCGCGGGTGTAGCGCAGGAGGTAGTCAGCGCGCTTCTGCGGTTGGCGACGCGCCTTGTTGCCGACGACGATGATGCGGCCGTCGGTGAACGTTCTCTGTTCGGTGATCGAATGCGGCTCGTTCTCCCAGCCGGCGGCTTGCAGTTTGGGTACGACGTACTTGCGGCAGGTGTCCGCTTCGTTCATCGGGTGACGCCGTTATCCGGCCCTCTCACGGGTCCAATGGGCGCGGTCATTCGAGTGGCACCTGGGACGGGCCTTGAACGATGACTTGCTGCGCGACAGAGAGCGAGGCAACGCCCTCATGGTTCTCGATGATCTTGAAAGCCCCGGTGCCAGCGAGCGTGAGAATACAGGCATGGTGGACACTGAGCACTGCGTCCTGTAGAGCCTGATCGTCCTCGAGGACGCGGACCACAAGTCCCATTTCCATGCATCGAGGTGGTGACAAATGGCGCGCGTGCGACTTGGTGAGGGCGTGATCACCGAGTTCGGTAACAATGCGCGTAGCCTTCGCATCGCGCTCGCGGTCGTCTTTCAACATCCCAGTAACGAGCCATTCTCGCGCCATTTCATTCGACCACTGGATGGCCTTCTCGCACTCACCGATAAGCGTCGGCGAGTACTTCGCGATGATCGGCTGCCACACGAATGCCCGAGTCTGGTCGGCCTTGATCTCGGCGTGCGCACGATTGAACTCCTCGACGACCCCGTGGGCTGCCATTCCACCGAATTGAGGATCGATCGGGCCGAGGCTAGAGTGCTTTCCCATGACGATCTCTCGGCACGCGCAGGCAATCATCGTTCCCGCTGACATGGCCAACTCTGGGACTACCGCGCGGATGTCCTGGCCGAACATCGCCCGGAGGTAGACGACCAAGGACTCGGTCGCAGCCGTTTCGCCTCCCGGCGTGTGGAGAATGAGGTCGAGACCCTTTGTGCGGTCAAGCCCGTGAATGACGGTCATGAATCCGTTCTTGTCCGCGTCAGTGACCTGCGTCCCAGGAAGCCTCGGCTTCTGGAGCCAGCCCGAGTAGTAGATGATGACGTTTCGACCGGTCCTCTCGGCCAGAGTCTTTAGCCGCTCCCGGCGGACCACATCGAACGTGCTGCCGCGAGCTTTGACTTCGTTCAGGAGGCTATGCCAAGTCGGCATCGATCTTCCTCTCCAACGGCGTTGTGGTCGTCTCGATGCGGATGAAGATCTGCTCGGCAGGCGCGGCTTCGGCCACGATTTCTGCTTCTGGTGTCTGTGGCTGACCCCATGTCGTCTCGGTCAGGCCTATCTCCCGAAACGCCTGCTCAATCTCCTCGAGTGTTCGCGCCTTCATCGCATCTCCTTCGTCTGGCCAACGCTCAGCATCAGCGGCGGCGCGCAGCGCCGTCCGCTGCATGCTGTTGTTAGCCAGCAGCGGCATTGGGGCGATACTCCTTGGCTAGTGCTAGGACGTCGGCGATCGTAATGTCGATGTATTTCAGGAAGAGCGCCATCTCTTGTACCTCCAGGTTCTTCTGATCCGTCGTGATGCTTACAGGCGTCGCGTGGAGGAGCTTGCTTGCGAACGAATACAGGTAGTCATACTCGTCGGCTCGACCAACCATCTGTGCCATTTGCCGCCATTGCCAGCGATCGGGTCGGAGGGCCTTAATCTCGGGAACAACCCTCGACTCGAATCTGTCCCTTTCCGCTGCAATGTCAGCGAGAGCCTGCCGTACAGGCGGCAACGCCTTGGTCTCGACCAGATATGCTTGGAAATCGTAACCGTTAGTTCGCGCAGCTTCTGCATACAGAGAAAAGCGCCGCGCAGCCTCTGCGTCGATCTCGGCGGAAACGCCGGATAACGCGGAGACGAGTTTCTGGGCATTGCCAGCATTGGCGCCGACAGCATCGTAGCCCTTCAATAGGTTGTCGTGAGAGGTGGTTTCTTTCTGTCCCAACGACTTGAGCCAGGTCACTTCCCGCTGTAATTGAGCGAGTGTGTCCTCATAGAAGCGCTTCTGGGTAGCGAGCAGTTGGTCGAAGTACACAAGGCCGTAGCGACGGTCCAAGGCAAATAGGCGGAGCCATACCGCGAGTTCGAACGTGTACCTGGCAACAACGACAACGCCCATCGTCTCAACGACGTTGAAGTTCTGCTCCGTGAACAACCGCAGACGGACGAGCGCATCACCCGCCACTGACCTGCACCACGAGTTGTGGTCCCATTTGTCGAAGGCTTCGAGGATTGCCGGCGTGCGCAGTTCTTTCGCAAGGGCGTCGAGCGAGGACCGCCGCGCTCGAATCGAGTTCACCAGAGGTTCAATAAGAGTCTGAGTGTTCATCTCTCGCGCTGCTCCGATGTGGACCCCGGCCGTTGGCTGCTGGCTAACGCCTTGCCGCTGAGCGGCCGCGGGCAAACGATGAACCTGCGAACCAAGCTCGGCCGCTCATGCCCGCGGTCCGATCCAGCGGCGGGTTAGCTCCCGACGATCTCATTGAGGCCATCAACGAGCCGGTCCAGTTCCTCCGGCGTCACCCGGCCCAACTTCCGGCCGAGCCGGTCTACCGAGAGGGTGCGGACCTGGCCGATCTTGACCCACGAGCGCTTTGGTAGCCGTACCTTCTTGAGCTCCATGGTGAGCGGGAAGCTGGCGCGCTGTGGCTGACTGGTTACCGCCATGGCGATCACCGTTCCGGATCGCTGGTTGAAGACGTCATGGCTCAGCACTACTACCGGTCGCATGCCGGCTTGTTCGTGACCCCGGCCCGGGTTCAAGTCCGCCCAAATGACATCGCCCCTCAGTATTCCGGCCATTCGGCCAACTCTCCGGACAATCCCTCATCGGCCAAGGCCTTCTCGAACGCGGGATCGAGTTTGGCGCACTCCCGGGCGAGCCGCGAGCGATCAAGGCGTTCCAACTTCTCCTTCACAGCCTGTTCGATTGCCTTGCTTCGGTTCGGAAACGTCTGCTGCCGCACAAGCCGATCGAGCTGTGCGAGAACGTCCTCGTCGAGAGAAATCGCCACCTTTGACGCTGCCATAGGCTCACCTCTGGTATGATCCAATATCATACCGCGGGTTTGCGCCGCAACGTTGTTGATGGAGCTAACGCCAAGCTTCAGCCGCGGCCTTGCCGGAGCGAAGCGGAGGCAAGGACGTCGGCTGGAAGCTATTGTTGGGCATCGGTTTTGCTCCGCACAAGCTCGCTGATTCTCAGCATTGCGCTCCATGTAGCAGGGCATTTCTTGTCTGCCTCTTCTTTTGATGGCGCATAGCGAATCTCTACGCCGAAAAGGCTCAGATCTTCAGCGAGTGGCCGAAGCGATGTGAAGGCATCGTCGATTGCGGCACAACGATCAATAAGCTCAAGGATGTTGTGCGTGCGTGGAGCCTGCTGACCTTTCGAGACGAGATACGCCTTCAGATACTTTTCTGATGCCTGCTGGGCGTGAAAGCAAATGGTGTACGGAATGTTTGACGCCATGCCTGCCTCGGCGTCAGCCGTAGCCATCTGCAAGAATTCTTCTGCGCTTGCCATCCCCTCGTGACCTCCCTATTTCGATGCCCAACGCCTTGCGCGTGAGCCGCCGGCGCACCGGCGCTCGCGAGGGAGGATCAAGCTCAAGCCGGTCGGCTCGACGCGCCAGTTAGCTTCGGGGCAGCAGCTCACAACAGGGCGTCCAGTTCATTAGCGCTCAACTCGCAGTCGCGCAGGATCTTGCTCAACAGCCCCGGACCGATCGTCTCACCAGAATGGACGGGCACCACCGTCGCCCTGCCGTCGTCATGACGCAGAAAATGATGGCTGCCCCGAACCCGAATCGCCTCGAAACCGGCTTTTCGAAGAGCACGGATGAGGTCATTACCCGTCGGACGCCGCAGTTTCGGCATCACCCGACTTCGATTCGCTGGACACCAACAAAGTCCAGCGATGGTCCCACCGCATCACCTTCGACTTCAAGGCAGAGCTCAACGGCTTCCCGAACTCGCTCCATCAGATCGTCAAGAGACCGCGCCTGGGTATGGCAGCCGTGCAGCCCAGGAACCGTCGCCACATAGTAGCCCTCGGAGTCGCGCTCGATCAGCACATCGAACTCTCGTCTCATGATACCTCCCGCGTCACGGCTTGCGATTGTACCCGGAGCTACACGAGGAAGCTAACGCTCAGCATCAGCGGCGGCGCGCAGCGCCGTCCGCTGCATGCTGTTGTTAGGCGTCGTTCCCTTCGCGCCTCGGTCCATCAACACAATCGCCCTTGTTTGTCACGCTTGGCAAATCACTGACCCTGCAGACCACAGTGCGCTGCCCCGGAACCAGCATCCCATCATTCCGCTGCCAAAGGGCCACTAGCCGAACTCGCTCGGCTTGCACTAGTGTGGCGACGACGGGGTGAGCAGATGGATTGAGCGGGGCGATCTGCGCTTGGCGCCGAGCCTCGGTTCCGGCCTGCACGTCCACCGCGATCGCTCTGGCCGCGCCGGCGTGGATCACGCTTGGTGCCCCAACAAGAGGACCTTCGACGGCTGCGCCGTCGAGCTGTCCGGACCAGTCGGGTGATGCGGCCTGCCAGAAAACGGGACAGACAAGCTTGTACGCACACCACCGGCAGGACTCCGGCGACGGCGATGCGAACTGCTGGGGCGCTGCACCCGAGCGGACCTTTCCGTTGTACACGTCGAGCAGCGCCACCGCGTCAGAAGCCTCCCGCTCGCATTCGGACGGCTCGAGCTCGACCTCGACTCCAGCACCACCAAGTGGAAGAAGTACTCCGCGCTTCGGCCACCACCCGAGCTTCTGCTTGACGAGGTAACCGTAGATGCGGAGCTGCCGGATGTAGGCGGCCTTCACCACATCGGTCTGTGTGGCGGCATCGTGCTCGACGATCGCGCCGCTCTTGTAGTCAATGACCTCGCTGGCGCGGATCACGTCGGGGCGCCCAAGCAGCCTCCCGCCGAACGCAGTGAACTCTTGCTCGCGGATCGTGCCGGCGAGGCCCGCGCCTGACGCCTGCTTCGTGGCCGGCGCAACCGCCGACGCCGGTCCCGCGGAGATCTCTCCTGCTCGGAGCAGTACGCTGGCGCGCGCGACATGGTACCCGGGCCATGCCGTCGGCGAGCCGAAGCGGCGATCGAGCGCATGCGCATCGGCGCGCTGCTGCAGGCTTGCGATTGCCTGGTTCCACAGCCGTTCGACAGCCGCAGCGAGAGACTCCTGGCCGAGGTCGATCTCGACGATCTTCTCGAGCACTTCATGGTAGGCGGTGCCAAGCCACGCCTTCGGGTTCCCGAGGACAAAATTGGAGCTGCCGGTCGCCCTTGAGAGCCCGGCGCGCAGGAGGCAGGCGCGCATGGTCTCAGCTAGCGTCGGGCTGGTTGCGCGGATCTGGGGCAGCTCCAGCGGGCTCACGGCTAGAAAGGCCTCCGCAGCACCTCGAAGATGGACTTCATCGTGACCTGGCAGCCCGCCGCGACCGCCTGCGCATACGCGGCGGCGAGCTGTGGGCCAGCAAAGTTGGGATCCGTGTTCCAAAGCGGGTGGGTCACGATTTCGACCTGATTTCCGCGCCGGCCCGCTTGAAGGCCCCCGAACGTGCACGGCTGCCACCCGGGCATCGCAGCGAAGTAAGGGCCGGCGGCTGCCGCATCGAGGCCCTGCCAATACGCGACCGAGAAATCGATCGGGGCATTTGGATCGAGGGCCAAGCGAGCCAAGTCGAGGCCCAAGCGCCAATCGAGAATGTTGTGGTACGCGAGGTTGCTGAAGTCGCGAAGACAGTCAGGGCAGGAGGTCCGGCACAGCGCTCCGTGCAACGCGTTGCCCTGCGGATCCACCAGGGCGACGAGCGGGCCATAGAACGTGCTGCCCGTCTGGCCGACGACGAAGCGCAGGAGGCTCTCCGCCTCGGCCGGAGTGCCGAAGTACGAGCTGTACCCGGCCCCGTTTTCGAGGCTGTCCGAGATGAAGATCTGGCCGATGACCTGACCGTTCGGATCTTGCATGACGCGAAGACCGACCTTCAGCTCGCGCTCGTGGATATCGAGCCGGACCGCTGCGGCTCGACGCAGCAGGAACCCGAGCGAGTACAGCGCCGCCCGCCCCTCGACGCGGAGAGGAACCGCGCTGACGCCGACAGGCCAGGTCCGGATTCCAAGGACGAGAACGTCGGTCGGCTTGACAGAGGCGAGCGCGCGCCGGTCTGGCGCGCCACCCGGGGCGAGAGGTGGGTTGTTGACCCCGACCTTCGCGAGTGCATCGCGCGTCACCCAGGTTTCACCCTGCGCCAGCTTCTCGAAGTCGAACTGCTGGCCGTCGTTGTCGTTGATGACGTAGACGGTGTCCTGACCGCTCCAGATCTCGAAGTTTGCGACGGGCGTGAGCCCGATCGGCATCACGCCGACCTTCGGGCGCGATGCCCTCGCGGTCCACTCGAACACGCCGTCGAAGTCGCGGCTTCCGCCAAACCACGTGCGGAAGCCGCGCGGCTGCGAAAGGATCACCTGTTCGTAGTCCGGAGGCGCAGCTCCGCAGACCGGGCACGCTTGCGCCGGATTCTGAGACCCATCGACCGCCTGGCAGCGGCGGCACAGCCCGATCGGAAGCGGTGGGCCGAGCGGGTTCGCCTGCTCCACGACAGCGTTTCCCTGCGGCTGGTAATCGACGACGCCCACCGCGGTGTGGATCAGGCCGTCCTTCACCGTCTCAGACGATGGTGCGAACTGGCTGATCGCGATGTCGAGTTCGCGATCAACGATCCCATCCGGCGGCCACTCGTAGGCTGGGCCCGGCTTATCGTGGAACAGGTAGCGGACGCGAGTAGGGAACCCGAACATCGGCAGGACCCCGACGTTCGCGAGTCGCTCGCTCAGCGATCTCTGCGGCAATCGCGGATCGACGGACGCCGCTGTCACGCGCCCTACGAGTTGGGTTTGAACGTAGCTGATGAGAGCAGCTCGCCGCGCCAGCATTTGCGGCGTCGTGAACGAAAGCAGCACGTCACACGTATGAGCGATGGCGGGTTGATTGTTCTGGATCCACGCATCGACCAACTGCGCGATCGTCGAGCCCGCCGGCGTTCCAGGAGGCGGCTGAGGGGGCGGAGCGCCCCAAGCGGCCGCGTCGCCGAACTCGCCGTGCACGCTGTCGCCGCCCTGCGTCGCGAACAGACCAAGCGCCACGAAGGCTTGCCGGAGGACCTCCTTCGCGAGGACGCGCAGGAGAATGGCCTCTCGGCGCATATCGACGTACGGCTGCGGTGGCGGATCCGAGGTGATCCGGTCCGGTCGCTGGAAGTAGTAGTCGTCGTGGCTGCGCCCGCGGCAGAGCGTGAGCGCGACCGATAGACCGGCGCCGCGCCGGCCAGCGCGGCCAACGCGCTGCTGGTAGTTGAAGCGCATGGGCGGCATGTTCGCCATCATGACGGCGAGCAGTGAGCCGATGTCCACGCCGGCTTCCATCGTGGTCGTCACGCTCAGGAGATCGATCGGATCGGTGATCTGAATCTCATCTGGCGGGGGCAGGCAGATGTCTTGGAACAGTCGCTGGCGCTTGCGGCCATCGTTCTTGTTGGTCTGGCCGGTGAGCTCTTCGCAGTTGAGTCGAAACAGCGGACCAGCCTGGGTCGCAAGGTGGCTGTAGTAGTCAGATGCGACTTGGGCTCCTGCCAGCGGCTGCGCAGGACCAAGAGGGATATGGCAATCGGTGCAGACGCCTCCGGCCGCATGCAGGTGAACCCGGCGGCACTGCCCGCATTCGAAGTAAACCGTTCCGGGACGCGCAAGGCAGAGGTTCTGAGCGACGAGAACGTGCTGGGTGAGCACGCCTGCACCGTTGAGGTAGTTCAGCACGTCGCCTGCGAAGGTTGCCGGCGTAAAGCCCTGCAGCTGAGCGACCGCAGCCAGGTACTGAGCGACGTAGGCTGGGGGATTCGGTTGGCTGGCGGCGCCGTGCGTGGACAGGCGGCGCCGTGCGCCGAGCAAGCGAATCGCTCCGTCGGCGGCTTCCTGGATGAGCGGGCTGGGAGCGGGCGCGCCGATGCGGTCCGTCGTCGCGTACGCCAGCCGGAGAGACTCGATGCTGCGACGCCCCGAAGCGAATACGACGTCCATCACCTCGAGGAGCGATTGGTCCTGAATCCTGCGGAGATGATCGCGCTGCTGCTGGCTGAGTTGGGTTGCCGCTCTCGCCTGAGGGATCGATCCGGGGGCGCCCCACGCATAGAGGTCTCGCCAGCTTCCTTCTCTGCCTCGGGGAGCGGTCCAGAGGACGTCCTGTGTGAAGCCACCGGGGTTCGTCCCGCTGGCGAGGAGCTGCGCCGAGGCGTCAGCCGAGAGCTGTCCGATATGGAACGGCCCTTGGGCGGCCCGCAGCAGGATCTGCTGCGCCGCGGTCTGACACGTGAGTCCTGGATGCGAAGGCGACGGGAGTTGCGCTGTCGCCGCGTTGGCGGCCATCGAAAGCGAAGCTGCCTCGGCCGGGTGCGTGCCGCTGAACGCGGCGGCGAGCGCCTGTTGCTGCGCAGGTAGGACTTGTCCGCCCACCTGAGATGCGAATGCCTGGGCGCCCGCTCCCTGGACTGAGATCGCCCCGGTGATCGCCTGGCGGAGCGCGTCCCGATAGTGAGAGAACCGCATTCCTGCCGAGAGCTTCGCGGCGTCTTGCCTGCTATCCGAGAAGACCACCAGCTTTCGCGACTGGCTCGCGGCTGCCGGCGCTATGTTGCGAAGCAGGGCGTCCGAAAGAACCTGCGCGATCTTCTGGAAGCCGGTTCGAAGAGTGCGCACGGGTGACCCGATTTGGCGGCGAGACCAATCGGCGTCACAGCGCGGGCAGCGAGCGGGATAGGCCTGCCGCGCGCTCTCTCCGGCGGGCGGAGTCGGAGAGTGCATCGCCGGCACGTAGTAGAGGTACCCAGTGCCGCCGAGTGCGACCTTGCCATCTGCCGGAGTGAACCGCGCGGCTCGCCAGGCTCTCGGAACGCCGTCCTGCGTCCACTGCGCGGACGCCGGTGCTACGCCGGGAGCTCCGGGCCAGTAGACCGCGTATCGGAGGTAGTCGCGGTCCATCGAGGCCATGTCTGGCGACGCCTCGAGGTCCGGATGGTCGGGGCTGAGGTACCACTCGTTTGGATTCAGCCCCGTGTCTCGGCGGTAGCCGCCGAAGAAGATGTCACCGCAGGCCTCGCAGTAGAGCAGCTCGAGTACGCGTGAGCCGCATACGCAAGTGAGCGTCGGAACGTAGTGGAGCGCTCCGGCAGGCGCCGCGGCATTGCGTGGTGGAACCTGTGTGCATGCCGGATTCGTGCACGCCCAGAGGCCCTGCAGGTTGCGGTAGATGATGTGCGCTCGAACGGGGAGCGGCGCCGTGCCACTCACCCCACGCGCCGCAGACAGGCCGGCAAGAAGGCCTTCCACCGCCTCAACGGCGTCGGGGAGCGGAAGCGCGGGCAACATGGCCGACGCGAGCTGCTCGGGAAACCGCGGTTCCAATTGAGGAGCGCTGCCGGGACCAGTGGCGCAAGCCAGGCGGAGCGCGTCGGCTGCCATGACGTGGGAGAGCGCGAACTCGAGAGTCGATTCCGGGCTTGCGCCGGCGGGTACTGGGGGCGCGCCGGTCGCCGCGTGGAACGCCGTCGCGGTCGCGGCCGTCAGAGACGGCGAGGCTCGAAGATCATTCCGGAGTTGGCGGAGTGCGGTGGCGGTTGCTCGCACTTGACCGAACGCGCCAGCGTTCAGTGGCTGCGTCGCGCCACCAACGATTCGAAAGCGGTTCCGGTCGCGGCCGAAGAAGGACTCCAGGTACTGGAGGCCAGCCGCGCCACTCGCCACCGATGCACTGGAGGCGATGATGCGCAGCTGGTTCGAGTCCGGGGCGAGGCCAATGCGATCGAGAAGTACGCGGAGGAGGTACGCGACCTCCGTGCCAGGGGTCCCGCGGTACGTGTGCAGCTCGTCGACGACGAGATGGAAGATGTGCGAGGGATCCTGTTGGAGCCACTGTCTCGTCTGGTCGAAGATCGCGGCTTCGACGCTGCGCATCAGCATGATGTTCAGCATCGAGTAGTTGGTGATGAGGATGTCGGGCGGATGATCTTGCATGTCCCAGCGCGACCACATCTCGCCGCCGTCCATGTTCGCGAAGAACCGTGCCGCAGGAGTTCCGGCCACGAGCTGCGCGTCTCGATGTGCATCAGCGAGCTCGGCGCGCAGCCTGGTCGTAGCCGCGGATGAACGGTTTCCTGATACGGGCGTCCGCCCCGTGTAGCGTCCGAAGTAGATCCGATTCCCAGCGCGGTTCGCTTGGAGCCACGCGCGCGCGCCAGTCCCATCCAAGCCGTCGCGAAGACGCGCGAGCTGATCCTCGACCAGCGCGTTCAGTGGGTAAAGGATGAGCGCGCGGACCGCAGGCGTCCGGTTGTCGTGCGCTCTCTGCGCGATCCGTGGAGCCCAACGACGCTTGCTCCCCTGCATGGACCAGTGATTCCACCAGTCCCACTGTGCCGCCCGAGTCCCCGGCGCCGGCCAGCCCCCCGACTCTCGAACGAGCTCGGCGGCGATCGGCAGGAGGAAGCACTCCGTCTTTCCGGAACCAGTTCCCGTGGTGACGACCACGTCGTTGCCCTGGACCAATGACTCGTCGAAGACGGCGCGCTGGTGCGTGTACAACTCGCGCGGCTGCCCGTTCGGGAGGGTCGGGGGGAAGAGTCCCTGGGACACGAACGCCGACAGGTCCGCGACAATCGCCTGCGGCCAGAGCGGCCCAAGGAGAGCCTGCGCTGCCTGGGAGAACGTCTGCCCACAGAGCTGGTAAGCAGGTACCGGCTCGATGAGGGGTCGCCGGTAGAGCCGCCCGTCTGCATCGAGCAGTGTCCGGCGTTCGGCGACGAGGTCCGGGTACCTGAGGTCAAACGGACTGTCGAGGTACCGGAAGTACGTGTCGCGGAGGTCATCGAAGATGGCGAGCGGGTTACTCATCGGAGCTCCTGGCGGAGAAGTGCCGCCGAAATCGCGGCGATGTCCTGCGGAATCTCGGCGTACTGGAGAGAGCCGCCTCGTAGGCCGCCACCGTCGTAGGAAGGTGGCGATCCCGAGCACAGGATCAGGGCACGCTCGACCAAGAACGGCGGGCGGCAGCTCGCCGGCATGGTGAGCGTCCGGGTTTGGGCGTCGTACCGGAGCACCTGGCGCCGACGCCGGCGCTGCCGCAGAACGAGATACTTGCCCACCTGCCCGGGAATTCGCGCTGCAGCGCCCTTGCAGCAGAACAGCACGTGGCGTTGGTGCCGGAGAGAGAAACGAAAGAGGCCCGCCGAAGCGGTGCGAGCATCGTCCAGCGTTGCCGATCGCCAGACGAGATCGTCGGGTGAGAACCGATCGATCCTCCAGTCTGAACCGAAAGGCAGTTCGGTCGGGTAGCGCACGCCTGGATCGTCGACCGGCGGAAGACTGGCAAGAAGCGCTGCTGGCGCGTCATCCTGCAAGAGGACGCCGGTTTCACCGGCGATTGCGGCAAGTGTGTCCCGGGTGTCGGCGGTGATCAGGATCTGGTCGGGATAGGCTGCGAGCGCGAGCACTCGGAGCTCCGCCCCGTGAGCCGTGACCGCTGCACGTAGGCGATCCATGAACGAGAGCGATCTCGCTCCGGCCACGACGCCGAGCCAGCCACGCGCGTGCCGTGAGACGGCCAGCGCGGGCGGCGTGACTCGCCACTCCGATCCCTCGCCGGCACCTGCAAAGAACTCGGCGTGCCCAACACGTTGCAGGTTGAACCTGAGCGTCTGATAAAGAGGCAGGGCAAACTGATCAGGGGCGTCGTCGCCCTCCCCATCGATCTCGGCATCAGCGACGAGGTGAAGCTCCTCGACGGCAGCGCGGAACTGAGCCCACGAACCTTGGCGCCGCGCAGACATCCAGAGCAGCAGGGAGTTCGCGCTCATCGCCAGCGTCTCCGGAGCGCTCTTGCGTAGCGTTTGTAGTCCTTCCATAGGTCCGCGATCTCGACCCGCGATGGCTCGGTCTGAAGCCCCTTCCTGCCAGCCGCGAGGACGGCAGAGCACCATGCCTGAGATCCCCAGGCCAGAGCACGGCGTCGAGCGGCGCGCCCGCCGTGCACAATGGACTGCTCGTCGCCCCGGCCGACTACCACCGGCGGTCCGATCAGGAGCACGCGCGCCGTGCGCTTGTCGCAGTGAAGCGCGTCGGCCGGGATCGCCCAGATGGGTTCGAACCAGGGGAACCCGACGCAAAGTCCGGCGCGCACGTCACCGCGAGGCTTGCAGACTTCAATCTCCCCTGGTCGCGCTCCGATCAAGATTGGATTCGAAGCGGCAACAACAGTCGGACGGCTGTCGGATCGTGCGACGCGTGGCGGGCGAACGAGCACTCCACAGATCGCGGGTCGCGATTGTGTGCCGCTGGCAGTTGGCTCGCCCAGTGACCACGCGTATGCATCCCACGGCTCCCAGAGCTCGGCCCCACTTCGAATCGCGTATGTGCGCGAGGTACTCGTGCACCAAACGGTGTGCTCACCAGCAGAGTCCCAGCCGGGTGCAACGTACCCCCCTTCTGAGGATCGCGTCGCTTCCTGCCCGTCGATGGTGACGACCCCGAGCGTACTGGCGTCGCCGAGAAGCTCGACGGTAGGTGGAAAACCGGTGAGCCAGGTCTGGCGACCAATCCGGATCCCGCCGATGAGCGCGATCTCGACGTCACGAAGTGGTCTGAGTGCATCGATGATGTCGCCGCCTGGACTTGGCGCGACAGGCTTCTTGGGGCACACGCCGCGCAGGCCTACCCAGCCAGGCGGCATCCCGCTGTCGGAGTTCAGCTCCGTCGGCTCCGGGCTTTCGGTGAGCGCGATCGCCGCGCGAACGTCGGGCAGACGCTCAGCGACGCAGAGGACCACATGTTCCTCACCAAGGACCAGGCGCGGTGTACTGACGAAGCCGTTCAGCTCGCCATGACGAGACAAGACGAAAATGCCCCGGCCGCTGAGGGATAGCCTGCCGGCGGCGCCGCCGGGAAGTGCACCAGCCCACTCGATCCCCTCGCTGAGCAGGCGTCCGATGTCGGGCAGCATTACGTCCTGGTACCACTCATCCTGCAGCGCCTGAAGCGCAGGGGGACAGCCTGAGCCCTCCACCGCGAACTCGACCGGCATCCCCGCAGCGCGGCGTGGCAGGAGCGAGACACGGCAGAAGCCCGCCTTCTCGAACACAAGGCGCACCTCGATCGGCATCGCGCGATCTCGGACTTCTCGGTCCGGACTCGGCGATGCAGATGCACGTAGCGGAGCGGACGCGCGCGCCGTCGGACGGTATTGCCTTGGGGCTCGTGGCGCGAACGGAGGCGGGGCTTCTGGCTGGGCCGCAGCGCCTCTCTCGTCCGCTTGGCGCGGCACCTCCCGCTCTACCGCCATGCGAGCGTCTTCGTCGTCGCGGCATTGCGCCTCTTCGGCCTCGCGGCGTTGCGCCTCTTCAGCCGCCGCGCGCGCTTCCTCGGCGGCCCGTTCTCGCGCTTCTTCGGCCTTGCGCTGCGCCTCTCGCTCGGCCGCAGCACGAGCTTCTTCTTCGGATCGCTGTCGCGCCTCCTCCGCCTTGCTCTGCGCGTCACGCTCCGCAGCCTCGCGAGCCTTTTCGTCGGCGCGACTTTGGGCGTCTTCGGCCTCGCGGCGCTGCGCCTCGCGCTCGGCCACGACGCGAGCTTCCTCCTCGGCGCGACGTCGCTCCACTGCGGCGCGCGCTTCCTCTTCGGCCTTGCGCTGCGCCTCGCGCTCCGCCGCTTCGCGAGCGTCTTCGTCGGCGCGACGTTGGGCGTCTTCGGCCTCGCGGCCCTGCGCCTCTTCGACTTGGCGCTGCGCCTCCCGCTCTGCCGCAACGCGCGCCTCCTCTTCGGCCCGACGCGCTTCCTCCTCGGCTTGACGCTGCTGCTCGGCCTCCGCTGCGGCACGCGCTTCTTCTTCAGCGCGACGTTGCGCTTCCTCGGCCGCACGTCGCTGCGCCTCCTCGTCGGCCTGGCGCTCCCGCTCCGCCTCGGCGCGGGCTGCCAGCTCGGCGCGGTGCTGGGCTTCTTCTGCCTCGCGGCGCTGCGCCTCTCGCTCGGCTGCAACACGGGCTTGGCTCTCGGTGCGTCGGCGGCGCGCTCGCACGACGACCCCAACGATCGCGGTTGCGAACGCAAAACCAATCCCGCCGATGACGAAAAGCATCTCCACGACTGGGGAAGCACCTCTCCTTTCTGTCCGCCTACGGCCGGGCATCTCCCCTTGCGATCGCGGCGCGTGCCCCCACCGAGATCGCGACGGGCATCGGCACATGCCTGCCGGCAGTGACACGGAGGCCGACCTTCGGGCAGTCGGCGTTCAGCGGGCAGCACGCGCACTGGGGAGCGCGCGGAAGGCACGTGCGCTGCCCATGAACGACGAGGTTTACATGCAAGGCGCGGCGGCGGGGCGCGGGCACGGCAGCCTGAATCGCATCGTGCAGTGAGCGGCGTCGATATACGGCTCGCCGTGACAGGACACCGGTCCGCTTCAGGATGCGAAACGTGTTGCTGTCGATCGGCAGCACCTCGCGATCGAGGCTGTACAGAAGGACGCAACGGGCGGCCTTCCACGAAAGGCCCGGGAGGCGCGTGAGCAGTCTCTCCGCATCCTCGTCGTTCAGCGCTCGCAAGAGATCGAGAGAATGCTCGCCGGCAACTCTGCGGACCTCGGCGAGAAGACGGCGAATGGTCCTCGTCTTCTGCCTGTGGAGGCCACCGTCACGAAGAATGCGTGCGACGTCGCGGGCTGCGGCATGCTCGAGCGCGTCCCATGACGGGTAGGCAGTGCGCAGCCCCGACCACGTCGAGCTGAAGCGCGCGAGATCGGTCTGAAAGCTCAGGATGATGTAGATTGCCTCGTCCAGCGGATCAGGCTTGTTGCCGAGTTCGGCTTCCGGAGTTCCGTAGGCGGCATCGAGCACCACATCGATGTCGGCGAGGCGTTCCACCGCACCGGGCCTGAGCGGCGACGCGGCTCTCATCTCTTCGCCCCACCGTTTCCACGATCCATCGCTTCGCCGAGAACGCGTTCGATCAGCAAAGGTGGCACGGAGTTTCCGATCATCTCGTATGCACTTCGCCGGCAGACCACGGTGGAGGGGAACGTGACGTAGTCCGGGATGCCTTGCAGGCGGGCGTACTCCCGCACAGAAAGGGAGCGCTCCTCCTCGTAGTGGTAGACGCAGTCGTACTTCGTCGACAACGCCGTCGAGGGAGCGTCGGGGTGCAAGCGCCTGTACGCAGAGTCGTAGCGCCTCGATAGACCGTTGAGGTGTTCCTTCGGGATCACTCGCGCGCAACCACCGGGCGGGATGTGGTGCAAGCGCTTGACGGTCTCGGCGTTCACTGCTGGCGTCCTCGTGTCGCGCAGCTTCTCGGGCGCGCCATTGCGTACCCATCTCTGAAACGCGGTCTTCGCATCAGAAGCGTACGGTCTCTCCGCTTCTGGTTCCCCAGGGCCAAGGAGTGGCAAGTCGGAGAGCGCCTGACTTGCCGACGTGAGCTTCGCGTCATCCGGGTCCGTGAGGGCACGCAGATATTTCTCGAGCTCCTTTGGAGCCGATCCTTTGTGGCGGACTGCCGCGAAGAGCGGCGTGAGATCCGGGCCAGGTTCGGGCAGTCGCTCCTTTCCGCTGCCACGGACACCGAGGATCAAGATCCTGCGCCGAGCCTGCGGGGTCCCGAACAGCGCGGCGTCGTAGACCTTGTATTCGACTCGGTACCGCATGCGCTTCGCCGGCCGCTCCAACCGCTCCAGGACATCAGCGAGCGTCCTTCCGTCGCGATGCCTGATAAGGTCGGGCACGTTCTCGATCAGGAAGATCCGCGGCCGAAGGATGGCGATGTATTCGGGCATCGCCGCAAGAACACGATTGTGGCCATTGCGACCGTCATGGTGGCCGTTCCGCAGCTGGCTGAAGCCCTTGCAGGGCGGCCCCGCGGCGACCAGTTCGATGTCGCCGATGCGCCGGCGGTCGTCTTCTACTAGTCGGCGCCCTTTCTCGCTCAGGAGGTTGGCGGTGGCCGCGACCTCGTCACCGAAGTTGTGGTTGTAGATCGCGACGGACTCTTTCCACGAGTCATACGCCTTCGCGATGTTGAACCCGAGTGCCCGGAGGCCAATCCCGATTCCGCCGAGACCAGCGCAGAGTTCCACGGCAGCGCCGCTGGATGCCCGCGTTGCGATGTGGCTCTCTGATCCCAAGCAGATCTCCGACGACTATTTTGATGCCGTCACACGACGCCTAACGCTGAAGCTCACCAGCCGGCGCCGAAACGAGACGCTGCTTGCTTGCCCGATCGGCACCGCGGCGCCGGTCTGGT
>JAKLJW010000058.1 GCA_023150935.1 Candidatus Binatia bacterium
GCCCCTCGATACGGAGCCCGGGGGATGGGCTCCTACTCGGGGCGAACGGGCTGGTTGTTCGCTTTGGGTTGCGGGCGTCAGCCCGCGCTAGGCCACTAGTTCGCGAGTTCGTCGCATGGTGCGAAGAATTTCGGAATGCGGATTTCGGAATGCGGATTTCGGATTGTGGAAGACGGATTCATGAGTTCCGCAATCCGCATTCCGCAATGGGTTGCGGGCGAAGCCCGCGCTGAGAGTCCGGCGGGATTTCCAGCCCCGGCGGCGATTCGAGAGCGGCGGCGCCGCGGTCCGAACGTTACCCCGGAACGACGTCTTACGGGTTGTTAGGCCCGGCGGCTCGTGGTACGCGGCCGTAACGTTATGGGGCAAGACGCGCGAACGACCGTGGCAGACTCGACTCGGCGCGTCAACGTCGAACGCGAACTGACCGCTGCGGTCGACCTGTGCTTGCCGAACGGACGGCTCAACCCGGCGGCGACGGGGTGGTCGCGCCGGCCGTTGCACCGCTGCAATCTCTCGGGCCGCTGGCCGCGCAAGAAGCGCTGGGATTTCTGGGGCGTGACGACCGATACGCATATGTTCGCCATTACGTACGGCGGCACGGACTACGTCGGCGTGGTCACCGTCAGCTTCCTCGACTATGCCGCCGGGAAGCGTGTCGAGCACACGCGTCTACTTCCCCTGGCGCGGGGCATGCGCTTTCCCGACACCGTTGGCGGTGGCGACCTGCGCTTCTCGGCGCCGGATCTGCAGGCGTCCATCTCCGAGGAATCCGGCGGTACCCGGCTTGCCGGCGCTTTCCACACCCGCAACGGTCGCCGCCTTGAAGCCGAAGTGCTGGTCGCACGGCCGCCCGGACACGAATCCCTCAACGTGGTCATTCCCTGGAGCGCGACCTGTTTCCAATTCACCTCGAAGCAGAACACGCGGCCGGCCACCGGCACTGCGGTGCTCGACGGTACGACCTACCGCTTCGGCCCGGAAAACCAGGCCTATGGATGTCTCGACTATGGCCGCGGCATCTGGCCTTACGACACGGTGTGGAATTGGGCGTCCGCTTCGGGACGGCAGGGCGGCCGGGTCGTGGGACTCAATCTCGGCGGCCAGTGGACCGACGGCACCGGCGCTACCGAGAACGGTCTGTGCATCGACGGCGTTCTGCACAAGATCGGCGAGGATCTGGTGTGGGAGTACGACCGCCGCGATTTCCGCCGCCCGTGGCGAATCCGTGCACCGCAATCGGGACGCGTCGATCTCGAAGTCGTTCCCCGTGTCGAGGAGTCTGCCCGGCTCGATCTGCTACTGGTGCGCACCGAACTGCACTGGGTCCTTGGCGACTTCCACGGCACGGTGGTCGGCGACAGTGGCGAGCGCCGGCGCCTCGACGGCCTCACCGGCTGGGCGGAAGAGCACCGCGCCCGCTGGTGAGCGCACCGGCGCCCGGCCCGCCGATCTGGTACGCCGAGTTCCGGTCACGCCGTTCGGCCGCGCACGAGGAGCACCGCGGCGCCGAGCACGACCATCCAGGCGAAGACGTCGCCGTAACGCGTGTAGATCGTCTCGATTTGCAAGGGGTGTACGGTGCCGGTGACGACTTCCTCGCGGAACACCCCCCCTTCTGCGACTACCCGTCCGGCCGGGTCGATGATGCTGGTTACCCCGGAGTTCGACCCGCGCAGCAGGTAACGGCGGTTCTCCACGGTGCGCCAGAGCGCCAGCGCCTGGTGCTGGTGCGGTGCGGCGGTATCGCCGTACCAGGCATCGTTGAGAATCGTGGCCAGCACCTCGGCGCCGCCGCGGGTGGTCTCGCGCACCATGTCCGCGAGCAGATCCTCGTAACAGATCAGCTGGCCGACCCTGGCTTTGCCGGGAACGTCGAAGATGGCCACCGTCTTTCCGGCGGTGTACGACCCGCTCATCGGACTGATCTCCTTGATCGCCGGGATCAGCGACGACAGTGGCAGGTACTCGCCGAAGGGCATCAGAATGCGTTTGTCGTAGCGGCCGAGAACGCGCGCGTCCGGTCCGACGATGAAGGCGCTGTTGAACTCGTCGGCCTCACGCGGGCCGGTCAGGCGGTACGCGAGGCTGCCGAAGATCAGCGGGCGGCGAGTCTCGGGGAACGGGTGCGTCTTGTCGTCGAGCCCCACGGCATCGGCGGGGATCCACTCCTGCTGCACCGTTTCCGGCCATACGAGCAGGTCCACCGCATCCTGCACGGCGGCCGAAAGGCGCCGGTAGGTATCGACGTTGACGGTGAAGTAGCGAATGTCGCCTTTTTCCTCGATGCCGATGTTGCCCTGCACGAGCGCGACCCGCATGGCCGGGGCCGCGGTTATCGCGGCATCGATCGCCGGCAGGCGCACGGCGCCGTACGCCGCAATGGCGGCAGCCAGGGTCGCCGCCGCGCCCAGCGGTGCCCAGCGGCGCGGCCGCTGGCCGAGGGCGACCAGCCCGGCGGAAAACCAGACCATGGCGAAGCTGAGCGCGTAAGGGCCGGTGAGGTCGCCCACCTGCAACAGCACCGGCACATGCCACTGAGTATGGGCGAGGCGCCACGGAAACAGGTTGGGGAACAGGAACTCGAGGCATACCCAGACGAGTGGCGGCGCCACCGCGAGCGGTCCCGGACCGGTACGCCACAGCGCCAGCGCAAAAAGCACGAACTGGCCTGCGGTGAACAGCGTGAGGGTAACGTAGAACAGAGTCGCCAGCGCAACGCCGAAGCCGCCGAAGACGTGAATGGTATAAACGAGCCAGTAAAAGGCGGGGAGATTGGTGGCCAGGCCGGCCACGAAACCCAGCTTCGCAGCCTGCCGCGCCGATACGGCCCGCGGGACCACCCAGAGCAGGGGAACGAAGGCCACCCAGGCGAGGGGGAAGAGCGCAAAGCGCAGAAAGCAAACCGCGATCAGGAGTCCGCCGGCCGCTGCCGCTGCGTAAAGCGTCGCCGTCGCAGTCCGCGCCGCTACCGTGTCGGCAACCGGCCGAACGCCGGCGGCGAGTGCCGGGGTCGACTCCATGGCCGCAGTTGCCTGCCGCACCCCGCTTCAGCGCGGCTTCACCATGCTCGCCTGCGGGCCCTTCTCGCCCTGGCGCATCTGGAACTCGACGGAGTCGCCCTCGCGCAGGTCTTCGAACACGACCTTCGGGGCCATCCGCGAGCGATGAAAGAACACGTCGTCACTGCCGTCGTCGGGCACGATGAAGCCGAAGCCCTTGTCGCGAACGATCTTCTTGATGGTACCGTACATTCCCGCTCTCCTCCGTTTGCCAGGTCGCAAGCGTTGTCCCCGCGCGGGAACCATCGCCGCGGCGCCGACCGCTTGCCCTTTATCCGCCCTCTGCCATCTGCCGTTTACGCCGTCGAGCTTGCGGAACCGCGACCGCGTCGGGGGCGGCGCAACCGTTGCGGGCGCGCGTTGCCGCCGCCGGCGCCGTCACCGCGGTGGTCGCGACGATGGGGAGTCGGCCGCACCAGCATGTCATCGTGGACCTCGGCTACGGGAATCTTGAAGCCGGTGAGGTCTTCGATCGCGTGCAGGGATTCGACGAACTCCTCGCAGGCGAGACTGATGGCCGCTCCGGACGCTCCGGCGCGCGCCGTGCGTCCCACGCGGTGCACGTAATTCTCGGCGTCCTGGGGCAAGTCGTAATTGATGACGTGGGTGATGTCCTCGATGTGTAAGCCGCGCGAGGCGACGTCGGTGGCGACCAGGATGGGCAACTCGCCACTCTTGAATTGATGCACGAGCTTCATGCGCAGGCGCTGGTCGAGGTCCCCGGTTATGGCCCGCGCCGCGTAACCGTTGTCGGTTAATCGCTGGGCCAACCATTCTCCGGCGCGCTTGGTGTTGACGAAGACCATGGTTCGCTCGGGCCGCTCGCGGTGAAACAGGCCGAGCAAAAGGGGAAGCTTCTCGTGCCGGCCGACATGGTAAATCAGGTGGGTGACGTTCTCGGCAGTGACCTGTTCGGGCGACACCGTCACCTTGGTCGGGTCGTTCATGTGCTCGTAAGCGAGTTCCATGACGGCCCATGAAAGGGTGGCGGAGAACAACAGCGACTGGCGCTTATCGTACGGGGGCAGCCGGCGCAGGAGAAAACGGAGATCGGCGATGAAGCCCATATCGAACAGCCGATCGGCCTCGTCGATGACCAGCACCTCGACGCGTCGCAGCGAATAGACATGTTGCTTGAGGTAGTCGATGAGCCGGCCGGGAGTGCCAATGACGATGTCGCAGCCCTGCCTGAGCAGATCGCGTTGCTTCTTGTAATCGATGCCGCCGAAGACGGCCTGCATGGACAGGCCGGTGAAACGGCCCAGTTGCTGCGCGTCGTGCAAGATCTGCACGACCAGTTCGCGTGTCGGTGCGACGATGAAGGCGCGGGGGGCGGGCTCCGGGGTCGGTTTCGCGTCGTGCCGCAGAAGTCGGGCGAAAATACCGATCAGGAAAGCCGCCGTCTTGCCCGTACCGGTCTGCGCCTGACCGGCGACATCCTTGCCCGCGAGGGCAAGCGGCAAGACCTTTTCCTGGATCGGTGTGCAGACCGTGAATCCGGTGGCCGCAATCCCCTGCTGGACGGACTCCGGCAGGGAAAGGGATTCGAACGCTAACATCCGTCAGTCACGAAGTCGGTGCCTCGCTCCCATGATGCCGCGGAGTGTAGCGCGCGGTTCCTCGGCGGACAAGCAAAACGCCGATCCCGCCGAGGCGGTCCGACCCCGATGACTTATGTGCTGAAGTCCCCGGCGCCCTCCTTGCCGCCGGGTACTTCAGACCGGATAAGCGAGCTGGCGGTGGATACCGCCGCGAACCGGATCGGCTTACCGCCTGGCAAGCTCGATGTGCTGTTCGTGGCTCTCGGCCAGTTGCACCAACTCCTGCTGCTGCGCCCGGTAACGTTTCACTCTATCGCTCTGCATGCCGGCCATGTTTTGCTGCAGCTTGCCGCCCGCGCTTCGCAACGTCGCCAGGACCCGCTCGGCCCGTTCGGCCCTGGCTGCCATCTCCGTCGCCTGGCGCCTGTAACCGTCCGCCAACTGCGCGTGCTCCTCTACCGTAAGGGCTGTCGGCTCGCCCGCCGGAACGTCCCCGGACCACGCCAGAGTCGCGGGCACGGGGATCAGGACCAAAGCCGCCGCGACCGCCGCAACTGCCAGCCGCCGGTGGGAACTTCTCGACGTCGTTTTCGTACACATCTCGGGCCTCCTTATCCGCCGGTTTGCAGCCCAGTCTAATCCGAGTCGGACAGGGGACAATGTCCATAGATTGCCTATTTAGAGCCTACATGGTTTAGGTATCATGATCCCAAGATCGTCGGTCCCGAGACGGAAGTATGGTTCCCGGTTCTTCAGGAGAGCGTCGATGAAGCAAGCCCGCCCCGGGCCACCGACCGCCGCGCCGCGGCGGACCGTAGAGCCATTGCGGTCGGCGCGTGGACCCATGAGCCTCGACCGCGCACTGCAGGAGCGCCGCAAGGAACTCCGTTGCCTGTACGGAGTGGTGGAGCTCGCGGACCGTCACGGCCTGTCGGCGAAAGAGTTCGTTCAGGGCGTGGCCGATCTGCTGCCCTCCGGTTGGCAGTATTCCGAGGCTGCCGCTGCCCGGATCGAGCACGAGGGCGAGGTCTTCGTCAGTCCCGGCTTCGAGGAAGGGCCGTGCCGTCAGGCGGCTGCGATCGTGGTCAATGGGCGACCGTGTGGAAGTGTCGAGGTGTTCTACACGGAGGAGAAGCCCGCCGCGGATGAGGGTCCGTTCCTGCGCGAGGAGCGCGAGTTGATCAAAGCCATCGCGCAGAAGGTCGGGGCGGTCGTCGATCGGATTCGGGCCGAGGAGGCCATCCGCAAGGCTCACGAGCGGCTGGCCGTCGAAGGGCGCGCTCTGCACGAGGCCAATGCTGCTCTGCGGGTCGTGCTGGCCAGAATCGAGGAGGAAAAGGCGGCGATCAAGGGATCGATGGTGGCGAACATCAACAAGATAGTTATGCCCCTGGTCCTCGCTCTCGAAGCCGAGATCGAGCCCGAGAAGCGGGGGTACGTGACGTTGATTCGTCGCAACCTGGAAGAAATCGCCTCGCCACTACTCGACGATCTCTCCAGGCAGTTCATGGCGTTGACCCCGGCCGAGTTGAAGGTCTGCAACATGATTCAGATGGGCATGCGCACCAAAGAGATCGCCGAACTCCGCGGCATATCTCCGGCGACCGTGAACCGTCAGCGCGAGAGCATTCGACGCAAACTGGGACTTGCCGGTAAGCGTGCCAACCTCACCAGTTTCGTGCGCCGGTTCCAGAGTTCGGGACCGCCCCGCTCGCAATCCGAGTAAGCCGTCCGGCGGCGGCTCAGCGCACCTCCTGCATGGCGGTCAGCAGTTGCTCCGCGCCGACGTAGCCGACCATTCTCCGCACCTCGGTGCCGGAGCCGTCGAACAGAATGATGGTCGGGACGCCCTGTACGCCGTACCGCTGGACGAGTTCCAGCACCGGCGGCGTCTCGACCGTGATGTCCGCCTTCAGCATGGCGAAGCGCTCCGCCTCGGCCCGCACCGCCCCGTCGCGGTAAGTCGTGCGCTCCATTTCGTGGCACGGGATGCACCACTCGGCCACGAAATCGACGAGCACCGGCCGTCCGGCCGCCCGTGCGGCATCGATTGCCGGCGACGCCAGGGCCTCCCAGCGGATCGCGCTCCGCGCTTCGTACGGACTTGCCACCCACAGCGCCATCGCGACGGCCGCCAACCCGATCGAGCGGCGCACTAGCCGAAACGATTCCAATTGCCGTCCCGCTCGATCGACGAAGCCCAGGTACACGCCCGCCGCCGCCACCACCGCCGGCAGTAGCAGCCCCCGCCACTCCTCCGGCAGCAACGGCGCGACAAACTGCGCCGCGAATCCGAGCAGTACGAAACCGAGGACGTGCTCCACCCACACCAGCCACTCGCCCGACCGCGGCAGCCGCTTGATCCGGCCAGCCGCTACCGCCAGCGCCACATAAGGCAATCCCATCCCGAGACCGAGGGCGAAGAACAGTTGCAGGCCCAGTCGTACGTCCTGCGCGCTGCCCACGAACACCAGCAACCCGGCCACCACCGGCCCGACACAGGGAGCCGCCACCACGCCCATCGTCAGACCCATCACCCCGGCCCCGACGACCCCCGGCACCGCGCTGCTCGCCCGCTGCAGCAGCCAGGCCGGGGGCTGAAGGTGGTACACCCCGAAGTTGCTCAGGGCCAGCACGACGAAGAGGCCGGCAATCGCCACGAGCACGGCCGGTTGCTGCAATGCCGCACCGAACAGCCCTCCTGATAGGGCGGCCGCAACACCGAGAACCGAGAACGTCACGGTAATGCCCAACACGTAAACGCCGGCAAGGAGGAGCACGCGCCCCGTACGATGATGAGCCTGGGACCCAAAATAGGCCACCGTGACCGAAATCAGCGGGTACACGCACGGCGTGAGGTTAAGACCCAATCCGAGCGCCAACACCAACAGCAGTGTCAGCCCAACCCCGTGCCGGTCGATCCACTGACCGAAGTCCGGACCCGCCGCACGGGCGCCCGTACCGCGGTTGCCGCCGGCGGACTCTGCCGCGACCACGGGCAAGGCCGCTTCGGTTTGCGCGGTCGCCGGCGGCGTACAGGTCGTGTCGCTGCATGCCTGATAACGCAGGGCGGCGACGACCCGTACGCTCTTGGCGGCGAAATCGGCGGGAACCGTGACCGCCGTGGCGATCCCGAAGCTATCGTCGTAGACCAGCAGCTCTCTGCCCGGGGCGAAGGCAAACGTTCGTTTCACGCCTGCCGGATAGACCGGGGGCGCGACCGCTACGTCCGGCGGTAGCGTCAGTGCGAGAACCGTCGGTACGAGAAAGGTGTCGGTCGGCCGGTGTGAGTTGATGTGCCAGCCCGGCTCGACATCTACCATCGCCTCGATCGACGTTGTCCCCCCGCGCGCCAGCCCGCCGCTGTCCGTTTGCAGCCGCAGACGCACGCGTTCCGCCGTCGTCCCGTAGGCGGCCGCGGCCGCAAGGCTGACCGCCAGCAGCGCACCGATTCGCAGCAGCCGCACGGCCGAAAACGCAAGCACAGGCGACGTCACCTTGCAAACCGCCTGCCGCGCAGGATACGCGGTAACTGCCAGGGAGAGCGAATGCGGCGGGCGGTGGCGGCGTATCCGACGGTGGCGGTGTGGGCGGTGTGGATCGCGACGTCGCTGCTCGGCCATAGCGCCCGCGGCGAGGTTCTGTTCCCGCTCACCACCGAGGATGCGCGGCCGTTGCCCAGCGGTATCGGCGCGGCAACGATCGGCGCGGCGTACTACCACAACCTCCTCTTCCCGTATTTCACGCCGCCCGGGCTCATCGAGCGACAGGATCTCGTTGCCATTCCCGATTTGAGTTTTCGCATCGGGGCCGGCGACTGGGTCGAACTCCAGGCCGGTTTTCCGCTGCTCTACCTCGACGAGCGCGGCGTCAGCGGGCAAACCAACCGGCAATACGGTCCCGGCGATGCCAGCCTCTTCACCAAAGTCCGTATCCTGAAAGCGGCGCCGCACCGGCCGGCGCTGGCGGTTCGCTTCGGCGCCCAGCTTCCCAACGGCATTCGCGCCGACCGCCTCGGCACCGACGAGATGAACTTCATCGGCGACCTGCTTGCCAGTTACGCGATCGGCCCGGTGTGGACCCACGTTAACCTCGGTATGGCGCTGGTCACGATTCCGGAACCGGAGCCGTACGACACCTTCACCTCCGAGGGGCAGGACGACCTGTTCGTCTACCGCGTGGCCGCCGTGTCGCCGTGGTGGGGCAAGGTGGAAGCGGAAGCCACTCGGGTGCGCTTGCTCGGAGAGGTCGCCGGCTCGGCCGGCTCGCGTTTCGACAACGATCGGGCCGACGTGCGCGCCGGTCTCCAGATCCAATGGTCGCAGGCCATGCTCTTCGCGGGCCTCAGCACCGGCATCGTCGAAGAAAGCGAGACGATCGGCGCCTTCGCCGGGTTCACGTACTTCATCGACTTCAAGGCGCTCTGGCATGAAGACTGAACCCGCGCCGGTGGCGGTCAGGCTTCGCGGATTCGACGGGTCGGACGGCCGGAAGTGCGGCGGGGAGGACGGGAGGCCCTTGACGGTACTCCGGCCGGGAGGTCCAGCGGCACGCAATCGAGTATTTCGAGACCGTATCCGGGGAGGCTGACGAGGTTCTGTGGGAAGTTGCTCAGCAGCCGGATCTTGCGCACGCCGAGGTCGCGCAGGATTTGCGCGCCGATGCCGTACTCGCGGAAGTCGCGCTCGCGGTTGGAGGCTCCCGTGCTGGGGCCGCGCCGTCGTGGCGGCCGTACGGCGGCGGCGCGGCGGCTGCCGACGCCGGCAATCTCCTTGCCGCGGCCGTCGCGGCGCAGATACAGCACCACGCCGGCGCCGGCGCGGGCGATGACCTCCATCGACTGGTGCAACAGCGCGGCGGTGTTGCGCTCGGCCATACGGAAAACGTCACCCGGGACGAATTCCGCGTGCGCCCGCACGAGGATCGGCTCCTCGGGAACGATCTCGCCCTTGACCAGGGCCACATGCTCGCCGTCGTCGACTTCGCTGTGGTAGACGTAAAGGGTGAAATCGCCGCCGTAGCGGCTGCGCAGCCGCGAGGTGGCAACCCGGCGTACGAGCGAGTCGCAGCGCAGTCGGTACTGGATCAAATCGGCAACGGTACAGATCCTGATCTTGTGGGTGGCGGCGAAGCGTTCGAGATCCGGCAGGCGCGCCATGGTGCCGTCGTCCTTCATGATCTCGCAAATGACGCCGGCCGGCCGCAGACCGGCAAGCCGGGCCAGATCGACTGAGCCCTCGGTCTGGCCGGTGCGCACCAGCACGCCCCCGCGCCGGGCGCGCAACGGAAACACGTGCCCCGGCACCACCAGATCGTCCGGCCGGGCGCCCTCGCGAATCGCCGTCAGGATGGTGGTCGCCCGATCAGCGGCCGAAATGCCTTTGCCGATACCGCGCCGGGCGTCGATCGACACGGTGAAGGCGGTACCGAGTGGGGAGCGGTTTTCCGCCACCATCATGCTCAGGCCCAGCTCGCGGATGCGTTCCTCGGTAAGCGCGAGGCAGATCAGGCCGCGCCCGTATTTCGCCATGAAATTGATGGCTTCCGGGCTCGCCTTCTCCGCCGCCAGGCACAGGTCGCCCTCGTTCTCGCGGTTCTCGTCGTCCATGAGGATGACCATCTTGCCGGCGCGAATGTCGGCGACGGCTTCCTCGATGGGGCTGACCGGGCTCGGCCGCTTCGGGGGCACCCGGAAGGTCGTGAACATGCGGGCTCGCTTATAGCTCGCGGCCCATGGTGTGGAAAGCATGGTCGAATCGCCGCCCGCCGCCGGATGGGCCCGTCTTGAAAGAAGCCGTCCCTCCTGAGACAAGAATCGGGCACGTGTCTCGGGAGAGGATTTTCAGACGATGGTTACGCGGGTCAGCGACGCCCTCGGTGGAACGGTGGTCGTGCGCCCGTCATGGGGCACATTCGAGGAAACCGTCGACCAGCTCATCGCCGTGCTGGTAAGCTCGGGCCGCCTCGGCAGCTCCAGGGCGGCGGTCGCCGGGCAGCGTATCCGCGAGCGCGAAGCGATTGCGGGTACCGCTATGGTCGACATCGGCGTCAGTATTCCACATGCCCGTATCGCCGGGGTCGATCGGATCGTCGCCGCCATGGCGGTTTCTTCGGGCGCCGTTTACGAAGTCGCAGCCGGTTTGCCGATATCCATCGTCGTGTTGGTATTGTCGTCGCCGGACCTGACCGGCGAGCACCTGGACTTCCTGTCCGGCGTCTCCCATCTCCTGCAGTCCGACCGGATGCGCGAACTCCTGCGGCACGCAGGCTCGGTCGACGAGGTGGTCGATCTGGTGCGCGGCAGCGAGATCGCCCGCGGCTGAAAGGCGGAGCGAACATCTCATGATCTCGGGCCAGGGGTTCCCCCGCGCCGCAGGGGTGGCGATTCCTCTGTTTTCCCTGCGGGGAACTCACGACGCCGGCACCGGTGCGATCGCCGACCTCTTCGGGACGATCGACTGGATGGCGTGGTGGCATCATCGCGTCTTGCAATTGCTGCCGATTAACGAGGCGGACCCGGACAACACCAGTCCCTACGACGCCCTGAGCGCCTTTGCCATCGACCCGAGTTACATCTCCGCCGCCGATGTCCCGGACGTTCAGGACAACCCCGCCGCGCAGGAGTGGCTGCAAAGCGCCGAAGCCGGGGCGGTGTTGAGAGCGGCGCGGGCCGCCCGGCGGCGGCGGCGGGCGGCCTACGACTACAAGCTGCGGTTGCTCGAATGGGGGTACGAACATTTCGCGCAGTACGCCCCCGACCATCCGCGCCGCCAGGCGTTCGATCATTTCTGTGTCCACTTCAAGTGGTGGCTGGACGAGTACTCTCTCTATCGTGCGCTGAAGGAAGAGCAGGGCTGGCGCAGTTGGGAAGAGTGGCCGCTGCCGCTGCGCGATCGTCAGGCTCGCGCCCTCGCGATGGCGCGCGACCGGCTTGCGGCCCGGACCCGTTTCTTCCGGTACGTGCAGTGGGTGGCGGCCGAGCAGTGGTGGGCCTTGCGGCGCCACGCCTACGAACGGCGCGTGCTGCTCAAGGGCGACCTGCCGTTCGTCTGCGCCCGCGACAGCGCCGACGTCTGGGCGCATCCGCATCTCTTCGACCTCAGCGGTTCGGCCGGCGCTCCACCCGACGACTTCAGCGCCGCCGGTCAGGCATGGGGTCTGCCGCTCTACAACTGGGTGGCGCTGCGAGCCGGCGGTTTCGGTTGGTGGCGCGAGCGTGCCCGGCACGCGCGCGATTTCTACGACATCTTCCGCGTCGACCACGTCGTCGGGTTGTATCGAACCTACTCGATCCCCGTGTGCAAGGGCGGCACCTCGGGTTTCGTACCCCGCGAGGAAACCGTGCAACGTGCGCAGGGCATCGCCCTGATGCGCGCCCTGCTCGAAGAGGCGGGCCCCACCACGATGGTTGTTGCCGAGGATCTCGGCACCGTGCCGCTGTGGGTTCGGGAGTCCCTCGGACAGTTGCGGGTGCCCGGCTACCGGGTCTTCCGCTGGGAGCGGCACGACCACGTCTACACCGACCCCCGCGACTACCCGCCGCTATCGGTCGCCACGACCGGTACGCACGATACGGAAACGCTCGCCGAGTGGTGGAAGACGCTTCCCGACGGCGAGCGGCTCGCGGTCGAGAGGGCGGTGGGCCTCATCGACCACGAGCCGCCGCCACCGGCACCACGGTCGTTTGCCGAAGTACACCTCCCGGTGCTGCAGCGTCTCTACGAGTCCGGCTCCGCACTGACGATTCTTCCGGTGCAGGATATGTTCGGGTGGAGCGACCGCATCAACGTCCCGGCGACGGTGGGACCGGAGAACTGGTCGTGGCGTCTGCCGGTGCCGACGCAGCAGCTCGACGAAATGCCCGGCGTCCGCGCGCGCCTCGAACACCTGCGCGGCATCGTCGACCGCAGCGGCCGCTGGTCGTAGAAGCCGTTGCGGCCCCGCGCGCTGAAGAAGCGCGTGCGCCGGATGCGGTGGGCGGCGATCGTGGAACACACACCCTTTTCCTCGTCGCGCTATCGGGTGGCGAACTCGCGGAGGCGGGTGCACCCAACCAATCGGTCGAGAATCTTTGTCGTGAAGACCTTCCCTCTCGTCGCCAACAGTAACTTGCGCATGTCCTCTCTGCGGACGCCGAAACCCCGGCCGCCGATGCATGCGATTACTTCAAACCCTCTACGGTCCTTCCGTTTGTTGCGTTCGCTGAGTTGCGCCAGGTGTTGCACACGGGTCACCTTGTCCCGCGCCGTACCGTCGTCTTCGGTGAGCTTGGCCTCGATAACAATCTGAGGATTGAATTCACTCGGGATAATGAAGTCGGGCGCTTGGTCAAACCCGCGGATCTTCTCCGCCCGCCTGGTCTTGCGATAGCTGATCCTGCCCTTGGCCAGGGTATCTTCGATTGCCGACTCGAGGACATTGCCTACCAGCTCCGAGACCGAATCCCGATGGCCAGCAAAGGGCCGACCAAGGAAGCGTTCGTACAAGAGCATGGCGTATGGCGCACCAAGCTGAGCCAGCGAACGAACGCCTTCTATCCCGTTGCGCGTGTCGGCCTTGTCCAGACGATGGAGCTTGTCTCGGTTCGGTTGCTGAATTGGCTTCGTCAACAACCGACAGGCGGTGATGACCAGTTGCTTAAGACGCCTGGTGCCCTCAGCAGTTGGTCTGATCCGTTCGAGGGGCGCGATCCGGATCTTTCTATCGAGGCTGCGGGCAAATCCCTGGGAAACGACGACATCGCTGTGCTGGCTGGCCAGATAAGCGAACTCGGGTGGCGTGAATCCGAGCATCGTCCTCAGCACGACCAGGGCGAGCGGTGCGCTGAGGACGGTCTCAAGAACGACCTCCGCCTGCATTCCCTCGAAACCGTCCGTTGCCTTCTTCAGTGCTTCGTATGCGTGTTCGAAAACCGGATAGTCGACAAAACCGGCGCCTTTCGGAAGCACCAGGAACTCCGACTCCAGCGTCGAGAACATGACCGAGACAAACGAGTCGGGATCGGCCTGGAGTTCGGCGAAGGTCGCTTCAAAAGGATACTTGGGCCGCCTTATCCTCATACTGCCCCTCCGCCTCTCGTGCCCGTGCCGAACGCGACCCGGCCCGGATCGAGAGATCGGCAGGAAGCAGTCGCTCAACCGACTGGACCCCGCCCAGCGACAAGATCATCTCGCGAACACGTGCCATCTTGTATTGCCAGGGCCGCTCCGAGTGCCAGCTCGCGCGCAGCCGCCAAATCGCCAGGCGGATGAGGTGTCCGAAGACGACACACCGCGCATCCCCACGAGTTGGTTTCACACCGCCCTTTCGCAAACGAGCCAAATCGTGCAGCACGAGCTCCGCAATCTGTCTGGGGGCGAACGCCAGTGTGGAGCGCGATACGGTACCCGTGGACCGACACACGAACACCGTATCGATGACCGAGGAGCCGGTACCGTTGATGTGGATCGAGGCCCCCATCTCGGCAGGACATGGAATCGACGCCGAGCATGCTAGGCGCGCGTCGAGAACCGCTACTGCAATCGGGTAGTACGCTTCGATGGTGTTGTGATGGAACGTGAACGCCAGGGGGCGGCCAGGCTTCAGTGCCGTCGTCATTCTCTTGAAAACCGAGGATATCCCCTCAGCAAAATGAGAGAGGCCGCGGTCCATGGTTGTGTTGCCGGTGAGTTCATGTGGATTTCGCGTCGTCGCGCGGCTAAGCGCTTCGTTGGTGTCCGATCCGACCAGGCGGCGCAGCCAGACGTAACAGAAGTCCATCAGCTCGGCGTACTGTACGTTGGCGAAGTACGGGGGGTCGGTTAAGACGGCGTCCAGCGAGGCTGCCGGGATATCCGCGTGCGTGGCGCTGGCGCACTCCAGCCGTACGTTTCGTTTCACTGGCGGCCCCGATCCGTTGCGGACGTCGCCTATCCACTCTCCCGTGATTGGCACCTGCACCTTGCGTCCCCCGTGCTGCCGCACCTCGAATGGTGCTTCGCAGTACTGCTTCGCACGGACAAACTTCTCGACGATGTTTGACCACCCACCGCTACCGACGTTTACGCCGTTGCCGTTACGCCGAATGCCCAGGAGGTTCGATTCGCATTCCACCAGTCCGACCGGAAAGCCGTGGACCGAGAAGATGTCGAGCGACTTTAGCGCGTAGGTGTCGTACCGGCACACCATGTTCTGATAGCGGAGCAGATCGGAGAGATTCGTGGCGAGTGCGTTGCGTACGCGCTCGTCGGGCTGTTTGACGATTGTACGGCAGATCAGCTCCAGTCCGAGCAATTGCCTATCGTTGAACATCTCTCGGTAGCGACGATATCCCCACCGGTGCAAGCGGTCCGTCTCGTCGCCGGCCGGGATTTCGTCGTCCGGGATGTACTCGGCCTTCATCTGGCGCCGCTTGCGCCCAGCTTCGACGTAACGACCAAGATCCGCGGCGTCGGGTTTCTTGAAGAACCGTCCCTGATGGCAGGGCCTGCAATGCGTGCAGTTGTACTCGATCGCAAACATCCGGTGCGTTGGCGGCCCCGCCGATGCGTCGGGAAAGGAGATCTCGATGCTGCATTCGTGGCATCTGACACGGTTGCGCCGCGCCGGGCCGGTGGTGGTGAGTTGCGCGCGACACCGCGCGCAGCAGCCCGGTTGGTCGCGGTCATCGACTTCTTTGAGATCGCCGCACCCGGGGCAAACAATAACATTTCTCGGGTGGCGGCGGTTCTCGGCCAGCAGGTAGCCGGGAAAGAGGTCCACCGAACGACGGCAATTGGGGCACGGGTGCTGCTTGACCCACAAGAAATACTTCACGGAAGCGTCGGGGCGACCGCATTCGAGGCAAGTTGTCTCATACAGGCGGCCGACCTGTTGGACGAGCCGCCTTTCCAGCTTATCGGCAGCGGCACGGTAAGCTCGTAGGTCGAGGTGTTCGATCTCCTGCCGCACTATCCAGTACGCCATCGGGTTGATGTCGTAGCCGACGACGTCGCAGCCAACCCGGTTGGCTTCCAGCAAAGGGGTGCCGCCGCCCATGAAGGGGTCGGCGATACGGATACCGCGCAGGTCGTGCGAACGGAAGAAGCTCTGTTCCAGCGGTGCGTCGACAAACTCCGAGAGAATCAGCGCTCTAAAGAGGGTGCCGGGCCGGCGCGCGAACCACTTGTGGACTGCTATGATCGGCCGGTAGTTTTGTTGGATCTGCTTCTCCCGTAGTGCCAGGTCAGCAACCAACCCCACGTCGAAGTTCCGTTCGATACTCATCGGCCGCCTGCCCACCCATCCAGCTCAGAACGTGAGTCGAGGATGCTTGGTCCCGGTAAAGGGGTCAAGGAGGCAACGACCAGAAATGCGCCGTGGCCGCTCAGCCCCCGAACGATCGTGTGTACAGGTCTTCGATGGCGGCGCTGCCGTTGTCGCGCAGGTAGCGGGTGCCAGTACCGCAGAAATGCGGGTGGCCGATCGTCGGTACGTGCGGCTCCCACGCCGTGCCGGTCCAGCGCAGCCAGCCGTCCTTGTCCTGATCGAAGACGTACAGCGGCTTGTTGCAGAGCTTGGCGAACTCGGCTCCCCAGCCGGTGCCGCCCTTTACGGTGTCGTCGGCGAGCACCGTACCGACGACGTAGATCTCCTGCGCGTTGTTGACCTGATGCCAGATGAGCTGCAGGACCTTCTTAATGTAGTCGGTATCCGGGTAGTGGCGGTGCATGAGCCTGGAGACGTACGCCAGACTGACGTCGCCGTGGAGCAGTTCGGCGTGGGTCAGCGTGCGCACGCCGCGATGGCGGTCGATCTCGTGGCCGTCGAAGGTGAAATTGACCTCCTCGACCCCGTGGCGCTCGGCCAGCGCTCCGAAGGTCGCTTCCGCTCCGCGCAGCCCGCCGCTGTACAGCACGCATTCGCTGGCTTTCATGCTCCTCGCTCCGTTCGTTTCTTATCGCGTCGGCTCCTATGCATCGCCGACGGCAGGCCCCTTTGCAAGGTGCGCGCAGGCTTTCCTCTGTAGCCGGAGTTACCTACACTCGGCGCATGAACCCCTATCGCAGCCGCATCACCACCCAGGGCCGTAACATGGCCGGCGCCCGCTCGCTGTGGCGCGCCACGGGCATGACCGACGCCGACTTCAACAAACCCATCGTCGCCATCGCCAACAGCTTTACCCAGTTCGTCCCCGGCCACGTCCACCTGCACGACGTCGGCCAACGCGTGAAGCGCGTCATCGATGCGGCCGGCGGCTTCGGCGTCGAGTTCGACACCATCGCCGTCGACGACGGCATCGCCATGGGTCACGGCGGCATGCTCTATTCGCTACCCAGCCGCGACCTGATCGCCGATAGCGTCGAGTACATGGTCGAGGCGCATGTCGCCGATGCTCTCGTTTGCATCTCCAACTGCGACAAGATCACTCCCGGGATGTTGATGGCCGCCATGCGTCTCAACCTCCCGACCATTTTCGTGTCCGGCGGACCGATGGAAGCCGGCACCTCCTCCGGTACCCACGACGCCGAGGGCCGCCCGCTCCCGGCGGCCAAGCTCGACCTCATCGACCCGATGATAGCCGCCAGCGACGCGAGCGTCAGCGACGCCGCCCTGCTCGAGATGGAACGTTCGGCCTGTCCGACCTGCGGCTCGTGCTCGGGCATGTTCACCGCCAACAGCATGAACTGCCTCAACGAGGCTCTCGGTCTGGCCCTGCCGGGCAACGGCACGGTTCTCGCCACGCATGCCCGCCGCTGGCAGCTCTTCGAAGACGCCGGCCGGCGCATCGTCGATCTGGCGCGACGGTACTACGTCGACGGCGACGCCGGCGTGCTGCCGCGCAGCATCGCCACCCTGGCCGCGTTCGAAAACGCCATGACACTCGACATCGCCATGGGCGGCTCGACCAACACCGTGCTGCACCTGCTCGCCATTGCGCACGAAGCGGGAGTCAGGTTCACCATGCGGGACATCGACCGCCTGTCGCGCGGGGTGCCGAACATCTGCAAGGTGGCGCCTTCGTCTCACTACCACGTCGAGGACGTCAACCGCGCCGGGGGCATTTTCACCATTCTCGGTATGCTCGACCGCGCCGGTCTCATTCATCGCGAGGTGGCGGCGGTGCACAACGCCAGCATGGGCGCCGCCATCGACGCCAACGACCTGTCGCGGCCGAGCGCCACGGCCGAGGCGAAGCAGCGGGCACTCGCGGCGCCGGGTGGCGTCCGCACCACGGCCGCTTTTTCTCAGGACAAGTACTACGCCTCGACCGATGACGATCGGCGTGCCGGTTGCATCCGCGACGTCGAGCACGCCTACAGCGCCGACGGCGGACTCGCGGTGCTCTACGGCAACCTCGCCGAGGACGGCTGCATCGTGAAGACCGCAGGCGTCGACGAATCGGTCTGGAAGTTCGAAGGGCCGGCCCGCGTCTTCCATTCGCAGGAGGATGCCTGCAATGCCATTCTCAACGATCGGATCGAACCGGGCGACGTCGTCGTCATCCGCTACGAAGGACCGAAGGGCGGGCCGGGCATGCAGGAGATGCTCTATCCGACTTCGTACCTGAAGGGGAAGAATCTCGGCAAGGCCTGTGCGCTGGTCACCGACGGTCGTTTCAGCGGCGGCACCTCGGGCCTCAGCATCGGTCACGTCTCCCCGGAAGCGGCGGAAGGCGGCGCCATCGCGCTCGTGGAAGAGGGGGACCGCATCCGCATCGACATCCCGAACCGCCGCCTCGATCTGGTCGTCGACGACGCCGAACTGAAGCGCCGCCGCCTCGACATGCTGGCGCGGGGCGATGGCGCATGGCAGGCGAAGGAGCGCAAGCGGGTCGTCTCGCAGGCGCTGCAGACGTACGCGATGTTTACGACCAGCGCGGCGCGCGGCGCGGTGCGCGACCTCGAACAGTTGCGCCGCCGGTCGTAGGCCCGGCCAACGAGGGGCGTGCGCATCTCGAAACGACCGTGAGCGAACGAGCCTTCGATAGCAGCGACAGTGTCCGCGGCGCCGTACCCTTGCGGCATGCGCAATACGTCACCTTCGATGGGCCGATTCCTCTCGCCCTCGAAGGTACGTTGCCGCGGGTCACCGTGGCCTACGAGACCTACGGCGCACTCGACCCCCACGGCGACAACGCCGTGCTCATCTGCCACGCGCTCAGCGGCGACTCCCATGTCGCCCGCCACGACGATGCGGACGATCCGGGTTGGTGGGACGTCGTCGTCGGTCCCGGCCGCGCCATAGACACCGAGCGCTATTTCGTCGTCTGTCCAAACATCCTCGGCGGCTGCCGCGGCACGACGGGGCCGAACAGCATCAACCCGACCACCGCCCGACCCTACGGCACCGACTTTCCCACGGTGACCGTCGCCGACATGGTCGAGGTGCAACGCCGGCTGATCGACCACCTCGGCATCGGCACGCTGCGCGCCGTCGTTGGCGGTTCGCTCGGCGGCCATCAGGCGATCACCTGGGCGGTCCGCCATCCGGAACGGGTGCGCGGCTGCGTGGCACTGGCCAGTTCGCCGCGGCTCACCAGTCAGGCCGTTGCCTTCGACGTCGTCGGCCGCAACGCGATCATGCACGACCCGGAGTTCCGCGGCGGGCAGTACTACGAGGGGGATTCCGCCGGCCCGACCGTCGGCCTGGCGCTGGCTCGCATGCTGGCGCACATCACCTACCTGTCGCGGGAGTCGATGACGGCCAAGTTCGATCCGACCCGCCTGGAGCCGCGCGACGTGCCGACGCAGTTCGAGAAGAAGTTCTCCGTCGGCTCCTACCTCGCGTACCAGGGGCACCGCTTCGTCGAGCGCTTCGACGCCAACAGTTACGTGACCTTGTCGATGGCAATGGACCTGTTCGACCTGGGGGCGACACCGGAGCGACTGCACGCAGTGCTTGCTCGCAGCCAGTGCCGCTGGCTGGTGACCAGCTTCACGAGCGACTGGTTGTTCCCGCCCGAGCAGAGCCGCGAGCTGGTGGCGGCTCTGCTGGCGACGAACCGCCGCGTCAGTTATTGCAACGTCACAACAAGAGGTGGTCACGACTCCTTCCTGCTCGAGGAGAACCTGTCGATTTACGGCGGCCTCGTGCGCGGATTCCTGGCCAACCTGGGCCCGCGCCCGGCGCTCGGCGCGGCGGAGGTGCCGGACGTCCGGCAGACCCCGGCGCCCGGCTCGACGAGCATCTTCCGCGATCAGCGGCTCGAGTACGACCTGATCCTCGAACTGATCCCGCCGGGTGCGAGTGTCCTCGATCTCGGCTGCGGCGCCGGCGAGCTGCTCACCCGACTGCGCGACCGCGAGCACACCCGGATCGTCGGCGTCGAGATCGACCAGGTGGCGGTGCTCGCCTGCGTGGCGCAGGGGCTCGACGTCATCCACGCCGATCTCGAGCGTGGCCTGTCCGCCTTCTCGGACGGACAGTTCGACGTCGTCGTGCTCTCCCAGACTCTGCAGGCGATCGACGATACGCAGGGGATCCTCGCCGAGATGCTGCGTATCGGACGGACGGCCGTCGTCAGCTTTCCGAACTTCGCCTACCACAAGTTGCGGCGCATGCTGGCCGAAGAGGGGCGCTCGCCGAAATCCGAAGGCCCGTACCACTTCGAATGGTACAACACGCCGAACCGCCGCTTCCCGTCGATTGCCGACGTCGAGGACCTCTGCAGCCGCATGGGCATCGCCGCCCGACGCCGCGTTTATCTCGATAGCGAAACCAACTGCCGCGTCACCACAGACCCGAACCGCAACGCCGATATCGCCATCTTCGTGCTGGGCCGGTGATCGGGGATCGGCGGTCGGCGCGCCCCGGGGGCGCGGTCCCTCGCCCGAACCAAACGAACCCGGCACTTGAGCCGGCGCGGGCACCCGCGCTACCGTCCGTAATATGCCCCCGAAGGTGTACATCGACGGCCACGTCGGTACCACCGGCCTGCGCATCCGCGAGTGGCTTGCGGGCCGCGACGACATCGAGGTGCTGGCGCTGCCCGAGGCGGAACGGAAGAACGAGGCGGCGCGACGCGAGCTACTCAGGGCCGCCGACGTCACTATCCTTTGCCTGCCCGACGACGCCGCCCGCGACGCCGTGGCGTGGGCCGCCGACGCACCGACACGCATCATCGATGCCAGCACCGCGCACCGCGTGGCATCCGGTTGGGTCTACGGACTCCCGGAACTGACCGCCGAACAGCGCGCGGCGATCCGCGATGCCAGGCGGGTTTCCAATCCCGGCTGCTATTCGTCGGCGGTCATCCTGCTGCTCCGCCCGCTCATCGATGGCGGCGTCTTGCCGCCGGCGGCGCCCCTCACCTGCCACGCACTCTCCGGCTATTCGGGCGGCGGCCGTCAGCTCATCGAGAAGTGGGAGGACCCCCGGGGCGGCTTGCTGGCGCTGGCGTACGAAGCTCCCTACGCACTCGATCGCGTCCATAAGCACGTCCCGGAAATGATGCGCCACGGCGGGCTACAGCGGGAGCCGTACTTCGAGCCCGCGGTCGGACCGTTCCGCTGCGGCATGCGCGTTCAGATTCCCTTGCACGCGGACGTCCTGGCGCCCGGCCACGGCGGGGCAAGCGTGTGGGAGGCGCTCGATGCCCGCTACCGGACCGAGCCCTTTGTGCGGGTCCTGCCGCTGGCGGCTGCGGCGCACGACGAACGCAGTTTCGACCCGCAGGCGTGCAACGACACCAATCGCATCGAGTTGCAGGTATTGCCGCATCCGTCGGGACACGTGTTGCTGATGGCGCGCCTCGATAATCTGGGTAAGGGCGCCAGCGGCGTCGCGATCCAGAATCTCAATTTGATGCTCGGGCTCGACGAAACCGCCGGTCTGCGACGTTGACGATTTCGGGAGGCGAAAGGAGGGCGATGCCGATGCGACTGTTCCGACTGCGCTACAGCCCCTTCGCGCTGAAGGTACAGAAGGTTCTCGACCTGCTCGGGCTTAGCTACGAGGCGGTCGACGTACCCTACGGCGACCGCAGCGAGCTGGTGGCGGTGACCGGCGGTTACATTCAGGTGCCCGTGCTCGTCGACGATGACGGCACGGTGGTCGTCGACTCGCGTGCCATCTGCGAGCACCTGCTGTGCGGCGAGCGCGCCGCCCGCCTCGTACCGCCGGGTTGGGATGGTCCGATCTGGGCCTACGCCGACTGGTGCGACGGACCGCTCGAAGACGTCTGCTTCCGCCTCGCCACGCCGGCGGCGCGGCGCCAGTTCGCGCGCCCGGTGGATCGCGCCCTTTACACGTTCATCAAGGAGCGCAAGTTCGGCCGCGGCTGCGTCGAGGAGTGGGAACATAACGCCGGTGAGCTGACGGCCCGCATCCGCGAGATGCTGGCGCCGACGGTACGAACGCTGGCGCAACGCCCGTTCCTGTTCGGCGACCGAGTGACGCTGGCCGATGCGGCGTTATACGGGCAGTGCGCCATGCTGCGCGTCGCCGACCCGGCGATGCCGGCGGCGCTGGCGCCGGAGTTGGATGCGTGGATGGCACGCGTCGATAGCGCGCGGGTTTAAGCGACGGCCGCGATTGCCGGTGGCTTTGCGTTTGGCTGGACGCCAGCGGCCGCCGCTACCCCGATCGGGCATTGCTGCTATGGTGGGCCAAAATCTCCGGGAGCGGACCGTGCACAACCTCGACTTCATCAACCGTGCAAACGCCGACTACGTCGACGCGCTCTACCGCCAGTACCGGCGCGACCCCGCCTCCGTCGACGAGCAGTGGGCGATCTTCTTCGCCGGATTCGATCTGGCCACTGACAACGGCGCCAGGCTGGCACTGCCCACAACCGCCGAGCCAAACATCGGCGTCTACAACCTGATTCACTCCTATCGCGAGTTCGGTCACCTGATCGCCAACCTCGACCCGCTCGGGCACAACCTGACCGACCACCCCCTCCTCCAACCCGCCGAGTTCGGCTTCGGCGAACGGGACCTCGACCGCGTCGTCGACTGTCCGTCCTTCAAACACTGCAGCCGCGCGAAGTTGCGCGACATCATCGCCCTGCTGCGCCAGACCTACTGCCGGACCCTCGGCGCCGACTACATGGAAATCGCCGACAAGGACCGCCGCGAGTGGCTGCAGGAACGCATGGAGCCGACGCTGAACCGGCCGGTACTCGCCCTCGACGAGCGCCGCCGCATCCTCGCCGAGCTCGTCGCTGCCGAGGGCTTCGAGCAGTACCTGCACACCAAGTACGTCGGTCAGAAGCGCTTCTCGCTGGAAGGCGGCGAGGCGCTCATTCCGATGCTGTCGACGATCATCGAGGAGGCGGCCGCCGCCGGTGTCGAACAAATGGTCTTCGGCATGCCGCACCGCGGCCGGCTCAACGTGCTCGCCAATATCCTGCGCAAGCCGTACGAGATGATCTTTGCCGAGTTCGAAGGCACGTTTCTGCGCCCCGACATCCAGGGCGACGGCGACGTCAAGTACCACCTCGGCTACAGCCGCGACCATACCACCGGCTCCGGGCGCCGGATTCACCTGTCGCTGTGCTCGAACCCCAGTCACCTCGAAGCGGTCAACCCGGTCCTCGCCGGTATCGTCCGCGCCAAGCAGCACTACCTGCGAGACGTCGATCGCAGCCGCGTGGTCGGCGTCGTCATGCACGGCGACGCCGCATTCACCGGGCAGGGTCTCGCCGCCGAGACGCTGGCGCTCACCGAGCTACCGGCCTTCAGCAACGGCGGCACGATTCACATCATCGTCAACAACCAGATCGGCTTCACCACGTCGCCGGAGCACTATCGCTTCACCAGCTACCCGAGCGAGTTCGCAAAGATCATACAGGCCCCCGTCTTCCACGTTAACGGCGACGATCCGGAGGCCGCCGTCCAGGCGGCCCGCCTCGCCGTGGGTTTTCGCCACGCGTTCAAGGAAGACGTGATCATCGACCTCGTCTGCTACCGCAAGTACGGCCACAACGAGGGCGACGATCCGACCTTCACTCAGCCGACCCTGTACAAACGGATTGCCCGCCACCCCGGCGTGCGCCAGCAGTACACCGAGCGCCTGATCGAAGAAGGGGTGGTTGCCCCTGCCGACGCCGAGCGCCTGCAACGGGAGCTGCGGGAACTGTTCGACGACGCCCTGAACTACGCCCGCGACTTCATGCCGCGCCAGCAGGTGTTCGCTTTCAGCGGCGCCTGGGAAGGCATGCAATGGGCCGGCGACGACTGGAGCGCGCAGACCGCCGTCCCCGCCGCCACGCTGATGGCCGTCGCCGAGGGCGTGCGCGCGGCGCCCGCGGGCTTCGCCGTTCATCCCAAGGCGACGCGCCTGCTCGAGCAGCGCCGCGCCATGCTCGACGGCGAGGGCCGCGTCGACTGGGCGTGCGCCGAGATGCTCGCGCTCGGCTCGTTGCTCCTCGAAGGCAATGCTATCCGGTTCTGCGGTCAGGACAGCGGCCGCGGCACGTTCAGTCAGCGCCACGCCGTGCTCCGCGACGTTAACACCGACGCGCCTTACATCCCTCTCAATCGGCTGCGCGACGGCCAGGGCGAGATCGAGATCATCGACAGCATGTTGTCCGAAGCCGCAGTGCTGGGCTTCGAGTACGGCTACAGCAGCGCCGACCCCCGCAACCTCGTCGTCTGGGAGGCGCAGTTCGGCGACTTCGCCAACGGCGCCCAGGTGATCATCGATCAGTTCATCGCCTCGGCGGAATCGAAGTGGCAGCGCCTGAGCGGACTCGTGATGCTGCTGCCGCACGGGTACGAGGGTCAGGGCCCCGAACACTCCAGTGCGCGCCTCGAACGCTACCTGCAGCTCTGCGCGGAAAACAACCTGCAGGTCTGCAACCTGACCACGCCGGCGCAGTACTTTCATGCCCTGCGCCGACAGATGCACCGCCGGTTTCGCAAGCCGCTGGTGATCATGAGTCCGAAGAGCCTGCTGCGACACAAGCTCGTCGTGTCGCCGGTGCGCGACTTCTCCGCCGGCACCTTCCGTCCGGTGCTGGGTGACGTCGATCCGATCGATCCGGATCGAGTGCGCCGCGTTTGCCTCTGTGCCGGGAAGGTGTTCTACGACCTGCTCATGGCGCGCCGCGAGCGCGAGATCGACGATGTGGCGCTGGTGCGAGTCGAACAGCTTTATCCCTTTCCGGACGATGAGCTGCTCGCCGAAGTGGCCAGGTACCCCGCGACGGCCGAGCTGGTGTGGGTGCAGGAGGAGCCGCGCAACATGGGCGCATGGGCGCACATGGCGCAGTACACACGATACATGTTCGGCAACCGCGAACTTGGCTATGCCGGACGCCATGCGGCGGCCAGTACCGCTTCGGGGTCGTACAAGCTGCACGAAAGCGAAACGGAAGAGCTGATTCACTGGGCTCTGAGGAAGCCATATGCCCGTTGACGTAGTCGTTCCGACACTCGGAGAATCGGTCACCGAAGGCGTGATCGTTAGGTGGCTGAAGGAGGAAGGGGAAGCGGTGGCCGCCGACGAGGCGCTGCTGGAGCTGGAAACCGACAAGGCGAGCGTGGAGATTCCTGCGCCTGCCGCCGGCGTCCTGCACCGCGTCAAGAACGAAGGCGATAAGGTACAGGTCGGCCACGTCGTCGCCCGCATCGACGCCAGCGCTGCCGGCGCCCGCCCGGCCGCCGGTGCAGCGGCACCTGCCGGGCCGCCAGCCGCGGCGGCGGTGCCAGCGGCGGAGTCCCCGCCGC
>JAKLJW010000059.1 GCA_023150935.1 Candidatus Binatia bacterium
CGGGGGGGTTGGGGGTCTTGAGGTCTTGAGGGCTTGCGGGCTTGAGGGCTTGGGGGGCTTGGGGGGTGCCGTTTGTGCGCACGCGGTGGAGCGGGTGCTGCGCGCAAGCTTTCTTCTTGTTGTCGCGGACGTCGCTCGCGTATGGATCGCCGGGTGTCCGAAGAACACGCGGAGCGCACATTCCATCATGGGGGGCTGTCCGAGGGTGGGTGGCTACGTGGCTGCATTCTGCAGCATCGGCAAATCCCAAGCCCCCAAGACCTCAAGCCCTCAAGCCCCCAAGCCCCCAAGACCTCAAGACCTCAAGACCTCAAGACCCCAAGACCCCAAGACCTCAAGACCTCAAGACCCCAAGACCTCAAGACCTCAAGACCCCAAGACCTCAAGACCTCAAGACCTCAAGCCCCCAAGCCCCCAAGACCCCAAGACCTCAAGACCTCAAGACCTCAAGACCCCAAGACCCCAAGACCACCCCGGGACCCCCGAGCCCCGTCCTTGCCCGTTGCGGCCGGCGCCGGTACCAAAGAGATATGATCGTGCCGTTCATGGGTGTCCGAGTGTACTACGATTACGCCTCCGTGCTCTCGTACGTTGCCCATCGGGTGATGGGGCAACTGGCGGACGATCTCGACTTGCTCGAGATCGATCTGGTCTGGCGGCCGATCGACCTGACGCGCATCACGGGCTGGCGGCGCGGCTTTGCCATTCCGGAGCCGCGGCGCACGCAGGTATTGGAGACGGCGGCCACGTTAGGGTTTCCCGCGCGCATGCCGGAGCGCTGGATCGACTCGCGGCCGGCAAGCGCGGTAGCGCTTGCGCTGAACAGTTCGGCGGAGGAGACGGCGTGGCGTACGCGGATATGGCGGGCGGTGTTCGAAGAAGGGTGCGATCTCGCCGATCCCGGCGACGTACCGCGTCTCGCCGCCGACATCGGCATCGCTGCGGGCGACTGCACGTCGCCGGAGGCGCTGGCCCGGGTCGAGGCGGAAACCCGGGCCGCCTACGATGCCCACGTCAACGCCGTACCGACGTTCATGCTCGGCAACTGGCCCTTCAGCGGAATTCAGGAGGCGGACACCATGCGTGCCATCTTCGCGCGTTGGACCCGTCGCCTCCGCGACGAGCAGGAGCATTGACAACGCGCCGTTGGAACGGCGACTCTCGCCACGGCAACGCAGAGAACCGACCGGGTCCCAGCGTCTCGGCCCACATTTCCCCACTCCGTACACGTACTCAGCGAAGCGGTACACGTACTCGTACACGGACCGAGGGCGCGCAGCGATGAAGTTGGACCACGACCGGTTGGACGTCTACGGGGAAGTGGCCGTGTACGTGTACGTGTACGAGTACGCGTACGGAGGAGAGGCCGGCTCGAAGACGGGGCTGGTAACCGTGCCGGGCAAGCCGAACGATGAACTCGGACCCGGAACCCTCAACAGCATTCTCAAGCAAGCGGGGTTGAAGCAATGAAATACCTGATCGTTGTGGAGGAAACGGCAACGGGATTTTCCGCCTACTCGCCAGATCTGGATGGTTGTGCGGCCACCGGTGCCACACGCGCCGAAGTCGAACACGAGATGCAGGAGGCCATCGCCTTCCATCTCGACGGAATGCGTGCCGACGGCCTTACCGCGCCGTCGCCACACACGTACGCCACCTGCGTCGAGGCTTGAACAGGCTGAACGCACCCGTCCAGCCGACGCGCGACAAGGCCGCGCCGGACCGGAACGCTGCCCGCCTGGCCGCTCAGCCCCGTTGCGCAGGTCGTTGCGGCCCACCGCCGGCGCCCGTGGCCTCGATCGCCGCGGCGATGTCGTCGAGGTCGCCCGGCGTCAGCGCGAGCTGCGCGGCGTCGAGCCACCCGTCAACCTGTTCGGGTGAACGAGCTCCGACAATGGCACCGGTGACGCCTGACCACGCCAGCACCCAGGCGACGGCAACGGCGGCGGTGGAAGTGCCGTGGCGGGCCGCGATGGGACGCAGCCTGTCGCGCAGGGCAAGGTTGCGACCGAGGCGCGGCTCCTGGAACTCCTCGGCCTTACGGCGCCAATCGTCGGCGGCGAGCGTGGCCATGCGCGCCGCAGTGAAGGTGTCCGTCAGGAGACCGGCCTGCATCGGACTATAGACGATGACCCCGGTGCTGTGCGCGGCACACCAGGGAATTACGTCGGCGGCACTGCCGCGGCGGACCATCGAGAACGGCGGCTGCAGGGAGTCGACGTGGCGAACGCGCTCGCAGCGCTCCAGCAGGGCGACATCGTGGTTAGACAGGCCGATGGCGCGCACCTTCCCCTCCTCGACCAGGCGCACCATTGCGCCCCACGAATCCTCGATCGGCGTGCGCGGATCGGGCCAGTGAAACTGGTAGAGGTCGATGCGTTCGACGCCGAGGCGGCTGAGCGACCCTTCGCATTCGCGGCGGATCGAGGCCGGATCGAGGGTGCGTTTAGCGATGTCGTACGGCCGGGCGGGGTCGGCAATCAGCCCGCACTTGGTGAAGACCAGCGGCCGTTCGCCGGCCGGGATCGCTTTGAGGGCGGCGCCGACGACGACTTCCGAGTGGCCGATGCCGTATATGGCGGCGGTATCGATCCAGTTGAGGCCGCGGGCAACGGCGTGACGGATGGCGGCTACCGATGCGGCATCGTCCTGCGGTCCCCAGCCGAACGACCACCCACCGCCGCCGATCGCCCAGGCGCCGAAGCCAACCGTGGCGATCTGCATGCCCGTGGTGCCGAGAGGACGGGTAGGGAGCGTGCTCATGGCGTGCCTCCTCCCCTCACTTCGCCCCGGGACAGATCGCGTACGTGCCCACCAGGGAAGCCTTCCCGAGCACGTGCCCCGCGATCGCCTCGATCACCTCCGGGCCGCCGAACTCGCCCTCGACCGGACACCTCGGCACGTCCAACGCATAGAGCGTGAAACGATAGTTGTGTATGCGCACGTCGTTCCACGGCGGGCACGGGCCGTCGTAGCCGAAGTACTTACCGCCCATCGCCGCGTCGCCGCCGAACCATGCCGTGTAGTCGTTGATCCCCTGCCTTGTGCCGCGCGGTCCGGCGGGTCCCGGCTTGCCCTTCGGGGTAATCCCCGCCGAGAACTCGCCCTCCGCGACCGGGGCGTCGTCGGGCAGGAGATCGACGAGAATCCAGTGGAAAAAATCGACGCGCGGCAGATCGGCCGCCACCGTCTTGCCTTCCTGATTCACGTCGTCGGCGCGACTCGGCACGTCGACGTCGTGGCAGATCAACACCAGCGACCTGGTTCCTGACGGCAGGTCAGTCCACGCAAGATGCGGGTTCTTGTTGTCGCTCAACTCGACGTGCGTGTCGGGGTGAGGCTTGCCGAAGGCCAGATGCGCCGGGATGGGCTCGCCGTGCTTGAAGCTGTCACTCCAGATCCTCATGTGTCCCTCCAGATGAGCTGCGGGGCCGTAAACGGCCGCACTCACTCTGAAGACGACAACTGCCGCCGTCAACCCGGGCGACGCGGCCGCGGTTACTCGGCCGCGCTACGCGCGCGCATCAACTCGGCGAATTGCTCGGCGGTCACCGTCGGTGCCACCAGCACCACCTTGGAGAGCACGAACTTGCGTTCCCCCTCGGTGCGTGCCTTCGTGAACTTCTTGCGCAGTTTGAGCAGCTTTTGCCGCCGCTGACGGCGCCGTGCAATCTCCGAACGACGAATCGAGCGTGCCATAGAACTCCTTTCTTCAAACCACTGCCTTGATCGGCGGTTTCGGTTGCAGAGTCAAGCGGAACGCCCCCGGCCAACCGCCTGTCCCGCCCGGCGCAACGAGCCGGCTTCACTTCCGGAAACGAGTTGACCGCCTGCCCGGTTCGGTCAAACCATGGCTGTACCTATGGACGGCCGTACCGACGTTCCGACTGCCACCGGCGACGCTGCGCGACGGATAGCCCTTCTCGTGCTCGTGCTGTTCGCGCTTGCGGCCGGCGGGTGCGCAACGGCGCGCACGCAGCGCATGGAGGTTACCGCTTACTGCGGCTGCGGCGAATGCTGCGATTGGGAGCGGGGTAGCTGGAAGTACCTGAAACTCGACTTCTGGAACCGCTACGTGAACTCCGGTCCCCGCCAGGGACGGCCCTACACCGGGGAAACAGCCAGCGGCACCAAGCCGAGGATGCCGCGCCCCGGCTTGCTTTCGGCCGATACGCTGATCCACCCGTGGATGCTACCGGTGCGCCTGGTCTTCCCGTGGCTCTGGTTTGCCCGCGACGGCACGATCGCCGCCGACACGCGCTATTACCCGTTCGGCACGCGCATGTACGTACCCGACTGGGGCTACGGCAAAGTGGAGGACCGCGGCGGGGCCATCAAGGGACCCCGCCGCCTAGACGTGTTTCACAACGACCACGACGACGCCCTCGAATGGGGGCGGCGCAACCTCGACGTGCGCATCTACGAGTAAGAATCAATCGTAGTCCTGGCCGTTCATGTCCGCGTTCTTGCGGGCGGTGAGCATCATCTCTTCGACAAGCGGGCCGACCTGCGTGGGATCGTCCACCGGGTGCATCGTGGGACCGCGATGCCAGCCCTCGGCGATCGCCAGCACCCGGCCCGAGGCTTCGAAGACGCGACCGGTTACGCCCGCGGATTCGGCGCTCGCCAGCCAGGTGACGATCGGCGCGATCCACCGCGGCGACATCTGCTCCTTGTCGGCATCGCTGCCCTGACCCATGCCGAGGTCCTCGGTCATCCGCGTCAGCGCCGCCGGAGCCACCGCGTTGACGGTGACCCCATAACGTCGCAGCTCCCGCGCCGCGATGATCGTAAACGCCGCAATGCCCGCCTTGGCCGCGCCGTAGTTGGTCTGTCCGGGATTGCCGTAAATGCCGGAGACCGACGTCGTGTTGACGATACGCGCGTCGACATGCTGGCCGGACTTGGCCTGGTCGCGCCAGTACGCCGCCGCCGCTCGCGACGGCGCAAACGTTCCTTTCAGGTGCACCTTGATCACCGCGTCCCATTCGGCCTCGGTCATGTTCACCAGCATGCGGTCGCGCAGGATGCCGGCGTTGTTTACAACCGCATCGAGCCGGCCGAATCTTTCGACGGCCTGACGGATCAGACTCTCGGCGCCGGCGAAGTCGCTGATGTCGTCGCCGTTGGACACCGCCTGACCACCGGCGGCCTGGATTTCCTTCACGACTTCATCGGCCGGACCGAGCGACGCACCGGTCCCATCGCGCGACCCGCCGAGATCGTTCACCACGACTTTGGCGCCGTGGGCCGCCAGCATCAGCGCGTGCTCGCGGCCGATGCCGCGACCCGCACCGGTGACAATCGCCACTCGTCCCTCGCATAATTTGGCCATCGCAATACCTCCGTAAGATTGATGTGCGCCGATCGGGCACGCCGGCAGCGACGGCCCAGAGCGATCTCGGCGTCTACCAGAAAACCATCGGGGCGGAAACCGCCCGGCACAACGTCAGGCGAGCGGCCGGCCGGCGGCGGCGGGGCGAATCCGCAGCGGCGCACCCGGTTCAACCAGCGGCGACGCCAGCCACGAGTCCGTCGGCACGGCGCCGGCAAGTCCCGGCGGATCGACAACCGAGCGTGGCGCGGGAACGGCGGCTTCCGCCGCGACCGTGAGGAGGAAGTCTCCAAACCGACACCACCAGCCGGGGAAGCTGCGGCCCTCCTCCGTGTCGATCCGCAGCGGCAACCATCCGCCGGCAGCCGTCACGTCGCCGGGCCGGACCTCGACGGAACGCGTATCCCGCCGCAAACCCGTGCGCAGTACCTTCAAAGCACTTTCCTTCGCGCTCCAGATCAGGTTCGCAAGAAGATCGCGCTCCGTGGGGCCGGCATCGCGCACCAGCCCGCGCTCGGCCGCCGTCAGGTAGTCGGTGACGAACGCGTCGCTGCGCGGCTCGACCAGCTCGAGATCGCACCCGATGCGCACGCCCGGCGAATACAGGGCGCACACCGCCCAACCGGCACGGTCGGTCATGGCGATTTCCAGCGGCGCCGCCGCGCCCGCAACTAAGACGTACGGCGCACCGTCGGAGGCGTTGTGGATCTCGACGGCGGCCAGCGCCTCCCGCCGGTCGGACAGTCCCAGTCGCAACGACACCGCCCGCTTCGCGGTCCAGCGCGCCAACAGGAAGTCGTGCAGCCGTTTCGTATACCGCATGCGACGGGCCCGCGCGCGCTCCGGCGGCGAGAGCCACTCGTCGGTGGCGGGCACCGCGGATTCGTCGAGCGCGAGGAAGGTGAGCATCGGCGAGCCGGGGGGTTGCTGTCGGGACGGTTCGGCCTCACGGCCAACGGCTCGATCGCCCGACCGCCCCACAGCCCATCCTTTCTCAATCCCGCCGGCCGCCCATAAAGCGCAGCAGCATGAGAAAGAGGTTGATGAAGTCGAGGTACAGCGACAGCGCGCCGACCACGGCATACGATCCGGTTCGCCCGTCGGGCAAAGCCACGGCCATCTGCTTGAGGCGCTGCGCATCCCAGGCCGTGAGCCCGGTGAATACCAGCACGCCGACGCAGGCGATGACGAACTGCAAGCCGTCGTTCTGCCAGAAGATTCCGATTACGCTGGCCAGGATCAGGCCGATAAGGCCCATGAACATGAACTGCCCCATGCCGGCAAGGCTGCGGGTTGTCGTCGAGCCGTATAGCGCCAGGGCGCCGAACATCGCCGCACACACCACGAAGGTGCTGGCAATCGAGGCTCCCGTGTAGGCCAGTAACACCAACGACAGGGTGACGCCGTTAAGCGCCGAATAAAGCAGGAACAGCCCCGACGCCGTACCGGGCTCGATCCGCGCCACGCGGGCAGACAGATAGAAGACCAGCCCGAGTTCGGCGATGATCAAACCGAAGAACAGCAACTGATTCGCAATCAACGCCTGCACGATCCCCGGCGTGGCGGCAACTCCATAGGCCACTCCCGCCGTTACACCGAGGCCGACGAACATCCACCCATACACGGCGCGCAGAAAGGCGCTCACCCGCTCCTGTGCCGCCACCGACGGTACCGAAACACCAACACTCGGTCGTGACTCGTACGCGTCCATGCCTGTCCTCCTTGTGCAACAGGATTAACGCAGTTGAGCCCCTGCGCAAGGCGCGAATGGGGGCCCGATAAACGCCGGGGGGGATGTAGCTGCGACCGGGTGGGCTGTGCGCCCTGCGAGCGGTGGTGTAAGAATCGCGGGAGGAGCACGGGATCATGACCCTCCTGGACAAGGCTGCATTGCTGATTCGTGCTGGCCGCTGGGGTCTCTCCATGGTGTGGAGAAACACGCACCAGCCCAGCCCGGTGCCCGACAACCCCAGGTTCAAGACTCCCCAAGCGGCGGTCGAGCTGATTGGCGACGGCAACGTCGTCGCCGCCTCCGGTCTCGGCGGCCACCAACGCGCATCGATCGTGTACTGGGCGTTGCGCGAGCGGTTCCTCGCGACGGGACGGCCGCGCAATCTCACCGTCGTCAACGTCGGCGGCCACGGCGGCCGCGGCAAGGCGCCGGGGACCATCGAGGAGATCGGCCTCGCGGGCCTGTGCGCACGACTGATTACCAGCCACTTCGAAACCTTCCATGCCCAGCTCGACCTTGCAGCCGCCGGACGCTGCGAACTCCAGTGCATACCGTTGGGCATCATGACGCAGCTCTTCGTCGCCCTCGGCCGCGGGCGGGATTGGGTAATCACGAACGTCGGCACCGGCACCTTTATCGATCCGCGCAGCGGACGCGGCACGCCGGTGAACGGGTCGAGAGAGCAGCTCGTCGGCGTCGACGGAAGCCGCCTCCGTTATCGCATGCCACCCATCGACGTCGCCATCTTCAACGCGCCGGCGGCAGACCGGCAGGGCAACATCTACATCAAGCACTGCGCCATGATCGGCGAGAGCCGCGAACTGGCACGGGCGGCGCGGCGCAACGGAGGCCGCGTCATCGTCAACGTCGGGCTGATCGTCGACCGCGGATACGACGACGTCTTCCTCCCGGCCCGCGACGTCGATGCCGTGGTTTACTACCCCGACACCGAGCAGACGGGAGGGTACTTCCACCGCGACCCATGGCGCGCGATTACCGCCGACGCGGATGTTCCCGTCTCGCAAGGACTGGCGCAGGCGGAGTTCGTGAATCGGGTCGCCCGAATCACGCCGCAACGAGCCGCCATCGACAACGTCGTTGCCCGCCTGGCCGCGCACACGCTCGCGGCGAACACGCCACGCGGGGGGTTCGTGGTTATCGGCACCGGTCACCCCGAAGCGGTGCCGCGCATCGTCTTCGAGCGTGGCAAGCTCGACGACGTTACGTTCGCGGTCGAGACCGGCGTTATCGGCGGCCTGCCGGCGCCGGGGATCTACTTCGGTTCGGCCTTCGGCCCGCAGGCGATCGGCTCATCGGCGGACTTCTTCAGGCGCGTCCGCCGGCGGCTCGACGCCACCTGTCTGGGTGTCTTGCAGGCCGACAGCGCCGGCAACGTCAACGTATCGAGACGTGACGAGGGCGTCTACGGGTACGTCGGGCCGGGTGGGTTCATCGACTTCACCGCGGCGGCACTGACCATTGTATTCGTCTGCGCCTGGACGACGCGCGGGCAGATGACCGTTACGGGCGACCGTGTCCGTCTCGTACAACCGGGCGCCCCGAAGTTCGTCGAGCAGGTCGACGAAGTGACGTTTAACGGCGCCCAGGCTCTCGCCGCCGGCAAGCGGGTCTTCTACGCCACCGGCGTCGGTCTGTTCCGGCTGACGACGCGCGGCATGGAGCTTGCCGGCGTGTTCCCGGGCATCGACGTCGAGCGCGATATTCTCGACGTGACTCCCATGCGCGTCGTACTGCCGCAGACGGGCCGCGTACCCATCTTGCCGAAAGCTCTGGTGACAGGCAGGGGAATGCGTCTGCGGTGGGCGGAACGGTGACCATGATCCTGTCTGCGCCAAGCCGTTAGCCACCATGGAAAGTGCGGCGTCTGCAACCATCGTCGAGTTCGAGGCGAGGCATATTGGCCCTGCGCGAGCGTTGTGGCTAGAGTCAGACGGCGTAGGTCTGAGCAGTGCCGACGAACCGAGCGCTCTGCTAAAGTTCCTGAGCCGCAATCCAGGGTTGAGCTTCGTGGCACAGCGAGAGGGCCAAATCCTCGGCACTGTGCTTTGCGGACACGATGGCCGCCGAGGGCTCGTTCATCATCTGGTTGTTTCAGGTAGTTGTCGGCGCCAGGGGCTTGGTCGGCTGCTGCTGCAACGAGGGCTGTCGGCGCTTCGGGCCGCGGGTATCGAGAAGGCCCATCTGCTTGTGTTCAAGTCCAACGAAAGCGGTCTTGCGTTCTGGCGAGCTGTGGGCGCTGAGGAGCGAATTTCCATTGCCCTGTTCTCTGTGGCTACGGAGAATGGCGGCTGACCTCTCCATCGAGCGGACATGCCCCGGCAAGCCGGGCCATGCCGCTCATGTCGAACGTTCGGCAGGTTGACGTTCTAACATTAGGACGCTCGGGTCACCGCAGGTCGGAGCCGGCAAAGAGGGCGACGGTCTATTTCGATCCCACCGTACATCGGGCGCTACGCATCAAGGGGCGGCGTCCGATCGAACCTTGTCCGACGTGGTGAACGATGCAGTGAGGATCAGCTTAGCCGAGGATGCGGAGGACCTTGCGGCATTCGAGCAGCGGATCGTGCGGCGGATTCGAGCCCTCGGCAACGACCACAGGCCGCCCGGTTGCAAGAAGCTGGCGGGCCAGGAGCCTGTCGGAGAAAGGCCCGCTGGTGCTTCGACAGGCTCAGCACGAGCGGCCTCTGCCTTGATTTCACAGCATTTTCCGCTCGCCCTGAGCTACTATCGCCGAAAGTCTGCGCACGGCGCGAAGAAATCTTCAGGCCATGGAGCGGCAGTGCCTTCCCGTTCGTCCCGAGTAGCGCCTTCTTCTGGCGCGTATCGAGGGACAGGCTCGGCAGGAGCGCGCCCCTCGATACGGAGCCCAGGGGAAGGGCTCCTACTCGGGGCGAACGGGCTGGTTGTTCGCTTTGGGTTGCGGGCGCCAGCCCGCGCTAAGCCCGTCGAAGGGCGAGGGGCCGCTTCGACAGGCTCCTACAAGACCGGTTTCGCGTCCGGCAGGGCCCGTATCGCATTGTCCATCGGATTGACGACGACTCGCGGGTCATCGAGTTCTTCCGAGTCGGCCACAGGCGCGAAGTTCTATTGCGGATCGAGGTTGGTGGATAGCGTCACGGGCGGGGTCACGAAGGCGAAGTCGGCGCCGGTTTCGGCGAGTGTGTCGACCTGCGGCGGCAGCTCGCCGCCGCCGTCGAGGAACACCAGTATCGCGAACTGGGTCGCGAACCCCTGCGGTTCCGTCGGCGCCATAAAGTCGACCGTGACCGGGGCCCCGGCGTTCGGCTGATCCGGCGCCGACTGCGATACCGCAAGCCCGATCGCCCACCCTTGCCCGGGCACGGGCTCGCGCGCCGCAAGACGGTAGGTCGCCGCCGGCGGGAAACCGCTGGGAGTGAACGGCAGCGTGAAGGCGCACGCGTAGTTCACGTCGCTCCCGATGCACGTTGCTGGACCGGCATCCTCGGTCGCCACCGTCTCCGGCCCGCGTCCCGGGCCCGCAACACCGGCCGGACAGATCTGCAAAGCGCGCTGGGAAACACACTCTCCCTTGCGCAGCGCGGCGTCGATCGCCGCGCTTTCCGGAACGACGTCGAAACCGCTGGAGCCCGGTCCGCAGCCGATCAACAACGCAGCCAGTACGCAGGCGGCAAACCGAGTCCGGTGGGGCATCGTCATAGTTGCCTCGCTTACAAAGTGGTCGACGTCACGAGGACGTTGAGAAACGGGGTGGACGCCGATGCCTCGGCGCTGAACTCGTCGACCAGCGCGCGCAACGCGGCGTCGAGACGGGCCTGGAACTCCGGCAGCCGCGCCGGATCGATGTGCAGGTAGTGGTTGCGCAGGTAGGTCCACGTGTCGACATCGGAAAGCGCCAACTTGTCGAGAAGCCCCTTGGCAAACAGCGCGCAGAACTCGAGGGCCAGCGCCTGGCGATCTTCCGCGCCCCTGGCAACGAAGTGACGCCCCAGCCGGCGCACCTTACCGCTCGCCACCTCGACGAGGTCTCGAGCCCGCAACAACTCCTCGACCTGCTTGACCAGGGCATCGTCGGGGGCCGCGGCGCGCACGCCGCGACGCCGGCCGGTCCGCAACCGCCGCCGCCAACCGGCCACGGGCACCCAGCTCCCGTCGTCGGGCAGGAACGCGATCGCCTCGCTCACCAGCACCGCCAACTCGGCATCCTCGACCGTACCAAGGGCTTGCGGCGCCCGCAGGACCCGCTTCAGCTCCTTGCCGAAGGCGTGCAACATACGGTCGCGCCACAGCACCGCCAGCAGCGGCTGCGGGTCTTCCTTGCGCAGCGCCGCCAGACGCCGCACGAGTGCTTCGCTCGGCAGCCGCTTCCCCTTCTCGATGTAACTGAGCATCACCGGGTCGATCGCCCCGCCGAGGGCCTCGCGCGCAAACCGCCGCACCGTGTACTCGCGCCCGAGGAGAACGCGCGTCTCGTAGAACACGTCCTTGATCCCCTTGCGGGACGGAATGGCGGCCACCGACATGCGCTGACGCTAGCCGACCTGACGGTGATTGGCAACCGAACAAAACTTGTTTGCGATGCGCGGAGCCGGAGGCATGACGGCGTCCGGTCCCGGAGCGGCCGCCCGAGGCTATCCTCGCCACCGCCTTTCCGTGTAGAAACGGACCTAAGCCAGATGCAATTGCAGGAGGTCGTCATGCACAGAGATGTTCGGGCCGAACGAGAGCACCTCGACCGTACCGTGGCGGGCAAGACCGTCTGTTCGCTGTTTCGGGAGACCGTGGCGGGCAGCGCCGACGTCGACGCCCTCAAGTGGAAGGCGGGCGATGCCTGGCACGCACTGACCTGGAGACAGTACGGGGAAGAGGTGCGGGCCTTCGCACAGGGCCTGATGGCGATCGGCCTCGAGCCGGGCGAGTTCGTTAACATCCTGGCGGCGAATCGCCCCGAGTACTACATCGCCGACATCGCCATCCTGCACGCCGGCGCCGTGCCGGTGTCGCTCTATAATTCCCTGCCATCGGAACAGATCGAGTACATCGTCAACCACTGTGAGGCGACATACGCGATCGTCGAGAATGCCGACTTTTACGACCGCTTGCGGGCCGTGAAAGACGGCATCCCGCGGGTTCGCCGGGTCATCATGATCGACGGTGCAGAAGCCTTCGCCAACGACCCGTGGGTCGTCGGCTACGACGCGGTGCTGTCGGCCGGCCGGGCCGCCGGCGCCGAGGCGCGGGCCGAATTCGACCGGCGCTGGCAGGCCGTGAAGCCCGAGGGTCTGGCGACCCTGATTTACACCTCTGGAACGACGGGTCCCCCGAAGGGCGTGATGGTGACCCACTACAACGTGGTCTGGACCGCCGAATCCCTGCACAGCCTGTTTCCACGCGATCCCGGCGTGCGGCACATCTCGTATCTGCCCCTGGCGCACATCGCCGAGCGCATGGCCGGCCACTACCTGCAGATCCGCGCCGCCTCAACCTGTCACTTCTGCCCGCGGCCGCAGGATATCGCCCAGTACCTCGCCGAGGTGCGGCCGCAGTTCTTCTTCGCCGTGCCCCGGATCTGGGAGAAGCTGCACAGCGGTCTGACCACGGCGATCGCCAACAATCCCGATGCCGCGCAGCGCGCCTTCGCCGAAGCGGCAATTGCCGCCGGTCTCGAAAAGACCCGCCTCGAACAGGCCGGCCGGCCGATCCCGGCGGAGCTTGCCGAACGCCTGCCGCAAGCCGAAATGGTCTGCGCCCTGATCCGCCAGCGCATCGGTCTGGACGCGGTCGAGATCGCGTCCAGCGGCGCGGCGCCGATAGCCGCCGAGGTCCTCGAGTGGTTCCACGCCATCGGCGTGCCGGTGCGCGAGGTGTACGGTCAGTCCGAGGACTGCGGTCCCACCTCCTGGAATCGGCCGGGCGCAACCAGGATCGGTACGGTCGGTCCGAGCCTGCCGGGCGTCGAGGTCCGAATTGCCGACGACGGGGAGCTGCTGGTGCGCGGCGGCAACGTCACGACCGGCTACTACAAGGAACCGAAACTCACGGCCGAGACGTTTGATGCCGACGGCTGGCTGCACTCCGGCGATGTCGCGGTCATCGATCCCGCGGGCTTCATCAAGATCGTCGACCGCAAGAAGGAGATCCTCATCACGGCCGGCGGCAAGAACATCGCCCCGTCGAACATCGAGAACCTGCTGAAGCAGAAGCCCCTGATCGGTCAGGCTTGCGTGGTGGCGGACCGCCGTCCGTTCGTCGGCGCCCTCGTCGTCCTGGATCCGGAGAGCACACTGCCGTGGGCGCAGCAGAGGGGACTGCCAACCGACCTGCAGACGTTGGCCGAACACCCGGAGGTCCACGCGGAGATCCGGCGCTACCTGGACGAGGTCAACCTCCACCTCAACAACGTCGAGAGCATCAAGCAGTTCGTCGTCCTGCCGCACGAATGGACACCGGACACGGGTGAGCTGACGCCCACCCTGAAAATGAAACGCCGAGTGGTCAATCAGCGTTACGCCGAGGCGATCGAGCGGATGTACGCCGGCGGCAGGTAGCCGACGGGCACCACGACCGGTGACGGGCGAACGAACGGGGTCAAGCACGGTATGGCGGACGCGGAGGTGAAGGTCGACGGGTTAAGAGTCAGCGTCGGATGGGACGGCCGTACGCTGCTCGCCGGCGAGGTTCGGATCGAGCCGGAGGCCAGTGGCCGCGCCGCTGCGCTGGTCGTCGAGGGTCGGGATCGGACCATCTCGGTGCGGGTCGAACCGGCGGCCGGGGCGCCGGTGGCCGCCGCGTGGCTCGACCTGCGCTGGGTGGGGCCGCCGGCGGGACCGCTCGCGGTGTGGGTTCCGCACCTGCGGCCGGGTCCCGAGGACGTCGTCGCGGATCACGCCGCGCGGTCGCCGGTGGCGGCTTTACAGGACGACGCGGTGCGGATCCTCTTGCTGCCCGATCTGGACGCACCCCGCGTCCTGCCGTGGGCCTTCGACGCCGATCTGAACGACCCGCGCGGGGCACGGTTGGGCTTCGGTGCCACGGGGTGGGTGCAGCGCGATCACATCTATTTCCGCGCCGACTCCGCTAAGGCGACCGAACGGCCGTTCGGCCTGGCCGTGCGGATCGTCGTCGAACCGAGCGGTGCCGAGCCACTCGAATCGGCTTGCGCGCGGTGGACGTGGCGGGTCTATGGCGAACCGCGGGTCGCAAGGGCGCGCACGCAGGCACTGCCTTTTGCCGAGCACGCCGCCCGTGCGTACGCGGCGGCGTTTGCCGACGAGTGGCTGGTGGCCGAGTCGGGCGGAGTTCCGATCGGCGGGCCGATTCATTACTCGGCGGGCGGGACCGCGATCTTCTTTCAGTCGTGGTTTAACGCTCTGCGTTCCGCAGTCGGCGTAGCGCTGCTCGGCCGGCGTTTGCAGCGCGCGGACCTGACGGCGCGCGCCGAGGCGGTCGCCAATCTGGTCGAGCAGATGCCCGCCGGCCCGCTGTTGCCGACCTGGTACGACCACGAAGCGCGGCGCTGGTGGGGCGTGGGCGACGACTTGATCTTCACCTGGGCGGCGCGCGATGCCGACGTGCTGCGCTTCTTTCACCTGCCCGACGTCTGCGAGACGGCACGATGGATGATCGTGTGGAACGAACTGGTGGCGCCGCGGGCGGAGTTCGAAGCCCGCTTGCGCCAGATCGGCGAATTCCTCGCCGCAGCGCAACTCGCGGACGGGTCGTTGCCGTCGTACTTCGACTGGCAAACGTTGCAGCCGGGTCCACGCCTGTGTGCGGTGGCGCAGAGCGCGGTTGCCGGGCCGATTCTACTGGCGACCGGCCACCGCGCAGCGGCCGCGCGACTCGCCGACTTCCTGTGCCGTGCAGTGGTCCCGACCCGCCGCTACTTCGACTTCGAGACGTTCTTCTCCGACTCTTACAAGCCGCTCGACTTCGCCGATCCGCACACCGGGATTCCGCCGCAGAATACGCTCTCGATGGCATGGACCGCGGAGTTTCTCATGAAGATCGGAGGCGGCGGGACCGGCGACGAGGCGCAGCGAGCGGCGTGGCGGGCGGGCGGCCGGCGCGCACTCGATCAACTCTGTCTGTATCAGCAACTCTGGGAGCCGCCGTTTCTGTCGTACCGGTCGTTTGGCGGCTTCGGGGTGATGAATACCGACGGCGAGTGGAGCGACGCGCGCCAGGCCCTGTTCGGGTTGCTGCTGCTCGATGCCTACGAGGTCTTCGGCGAGCCGGAGTACTTCCTCCGTGGCGTGGCGGCATTGCGGGCGGGGTTTGCCCTGCAGGCCATCCCCGAGAACCGCGATATCTGTCCGACGGCGTACGACGGGAGCTGTCCGAACTGGCCACGCGAGCGTTTGTGGGATTTCGATTGGAACGGGCCGCCGGAACGAATGGGGCGTTTGCCGGCGGGCAAGATGGTCGAGAATTATGCCCACGCCGCGTACGACGCGCCGGGGGTGCGGACGGGGTTCGACTGGGGCGAAGGCAGCGCCGCAACCGGCGCGCTGGTGGCAACGGAGAGGTTCGGCGACATCTACGTCGACCGGCAGCGCGGTAACGTCTTCGGTATCGATGGCGTGAATGTTGCCGGCAGGCCCGACCGCTACGAAACCGACGACTTCACCGGCGCACCGCGCGGGCTGCGGATAAAGGTCCGCCAGCCAACCTGACCGCCGGCGGAACACGCTGCGCGCAGGGCCCGGGGATTCCTTAGTATTGATGGGCACAATTACGGCGACGTATTCCGTACGACGCTTCCCGTTCGCCCCGAGTAGCCCCGTTTTCTCAGGGGCGTATCGAGGGGCAGCCTGGCGAGCGGCTTTGCGGCCCCGCCCCTCGATACGCCGCCGAAAAGATGGCGCTACTCGGGACGAACGGAATACGTCGCCGGACTAATGAACCGGAGTACTTAGCGACGCGGGCCCCGCGCCACGCCGATTCCCAGGAGAACCACGGCCGCGAGTCCGGCGGTTGGGCCGAACCAGTCGCCCCAGCGCAGCATCAGGGTCGAGCGGTCATTGACCGGCGTCACCGCCTGCACGACGGTGCCGCGAGCGTGGACGTCGAGCGTCCCCAGCCATTCCCCGGTCGGCACGATCACCGTCGAGATACCGGTGTTGGTTACCCGCACCTGGGGACGCCTGGTTTCCAGACTGCGGAAACTCGAGACGATCAGATGAAGCAGCGGCCCACCGCCGACCGAGAACCACGAGTCGTTCGACAGCGTGGCGATCATTTCCGCCCCTTGCCTGACCGCCGCGATAACGATTTGCGGATCGACGGCATCGTAACAGATCAGCGGCGATACCCGCAGCGTTCTGCCGTCCGCCAACCTCACGTCGAGCACCCGCGAGCCGTCGCCGGGTGTCCACGTGCCGAGCCACGGGAAGCGCGCGCGCAACCACGGTCTGTCCATCCACGCCGGTACCCGCTCGGTCAGGGGGAAGAGCCACGCCTTCCTGTAGGTCTCGAAGGCGACGCGTCCGTTGCCCTCCGGCTCCAGCAGTACGGCGGCGTTAAACTCCCGATCGCCGTCGGCATCGTAGGCGCCGAAGACGAGCGGGACCCCGGTGACGGCGACCAGTCGCGCCAGTTCGGCGTCGAAAGCCGCCCCGTCGGCGCTCTTCGGTTTTCCGAAGGTCGTCGGATAAACCGTTTCGGGCCACAGCAGCAGGTCGAGCCGGGCCCGCTCCAGTGCATCGGCGGACAGCGCGAAGTACGAATTCAGAATGTATCGCACCGCATCGTACGTACCGCGCTCGGCCGCCAGCCGGCCGTACTGACCGATGTCCGCCTGCACGAGTCCGACCGTTACAGGCGCAGTACCGGGGGCATCCGCAGTCAGCGTTCGATAACGCACCATCCCGTACCCGAGCGGGAGGAGCACGAGCGCCACCGCCGCCGCGACCGGGAGCGCGAGATGTGGAACCTCCGCCGTCCGATCCATGGCTCGGAGATCGCGGGCGACCGTGGCGCACCCGGTTGCGGATCCCGCGGTCGGGCGGACGCCGCGTTCCTTCCGCATCCTCACTGCTCCCCGTAGCGCCAACAGCACGCACTCGTTGAAGAGCACGAGCACGAATGTCAGACCCGGCGCGCCGCCGATGTCCGCTGCCTGGCGCAGCCACACCGATGCATAGAAGCCGTGTCCGAGCGTGTCGCCGAAGAGCTTGCCCGTGAGCCACTCCGTACCCACATAGGCACCCGCACCGGCAAACGCCGCTCCGGCCTCGCCCCAATAACGGCGGGCCAGATGGCGTACCGCGGCAAAGACGACGAATTGCGGCTGTACCACCGGCGCCAGCAGGATCAGCACCGCAAAACCGACCGATACGGGTAGGTGGCCGTAACCGGCAACGGCAATGGCGAACCAGGCGAAGACGCCGAGCACGAAAGCGACACTCATCGCCAGCCCGCTGGCCAGCGCCCCACGAATCGTCGCGAGTCGGTCGAGCGTGGCCAGCCACGGCACCAGCCCGACCCATCCGAGGACGAACCACGGCCACTCGACTCGCGCGTACAACGCAAATGCCGCCGCCGTCACCACGACGGCAGCCAGAGTGTCGCGCAGGGAACGGCTCGACGCACTCATGATTGCCGGGCGCGATACAACGATTCGATGCGCCGCAGCAACAATGCCCCGCATTGACCCGAGAACCGTATGTGGTCTACGCCAACCTGACATGCACCGTATTCGCCAGACTCGTACCGCCGAACCAGGACAGGAGAACGCCATGTCGTCGTTTCGCGCCGTGCTCGTTAGCGCCGTCTTTGTCGCCACCGCCGTTGCAACCGGTGCCGCCGGCGGTCCGGCGTGGACACCGGCACAATGGGTCGACGACGACACCCTGAAACTGTGTGCGACGACGCCGGAGGAGGCGACTTACTGCTTCCCGGTATGGCTCGTGGTGCTCGACGGCAACGTGTACGTCCGCCTGGGCACCAAAGCCTCGAACCGGGTCAAGGCCAACACCGCCGGCATGGTTCTCCCCGTCGAGATCGGCGGACAGCGATTCGAGAAGGTCCGGCTCGTCGACGCCCCCGACAAGATCGATGCGGTGGCCAGGGCGATGGCCGACAAGTACTGGTCCGATTTCTCGGTCCGCTGGCTCGCACACCCGATGACATTGCGACTCGAACCGGCGGGGCAGTGAGGAAGAGAGTCGCGTCGAGCCTCGGGGCCGGGACGAGACCCCGAGGCGCCGCATCGCTACCGGGTCACGACACCGCACGCGATCCGACCCCCGGCGTTGCCCGCGGGATCGGTGCGGTAGTCGTCGGGACCGGCGTGGATCACCAGCGACGAGCCGTCGGCATCGAACAGTGTGGCCGGCCCCGGACCGATGGTAACGCCACCGGCGAGTACCTCCGCACGCGTTGCGCCGCTTGCAGGCACTTCGATGTTCGGGAAATCCCCGGCGTGCATACCGGCGGGATTCCTGATGCCGTGTTGCTTGGCGGCGGGGTTGAAGTGGCCGCCGGCGGAAGTGAACGGCGGCTCGCAAACGCCAACGCTGTGGATGTGAAACGCGTGTGGCCCCGGGGGGAGACCTCTGACGTTCAGCGTAATGAGCACACCGTGCGGCGTCTGTTCGAGTTCTGCAGTGCCGACTTTAGCGCCGGTATCGCTGACCATGTCCGCGCGAGCGGTTTGGGCCGACGCCGCCCCCGCGAGAAGCACGACCCCGACCACCGCGCCGGCAAGTATGCGTGTAATGCGATTCATCCCGTTGTACCTCCCTGGCGATCTCGCCGGTGCCATTACAGGCGAAGGACGCTGACCGGGCAAGCCTGGTTGCGATTCGGCGTGCCGGGGGGCAACCGGCTCTCAGCGACGCCCGCCACCCAACCGGAGCGCGGTGGAGCGCGACCTCCGGGCGCGCTCGGGCGGTGTGGGGTGTAGCGGACGCCACTCCACCGCCCCGACGAACGCGCCTGGAGGTCGCGTTCCACCGCCGGCGAAATGTTTGCGCGCCGCGAACATTCTCGGAAGTAGCAGTCCACTCCCCAGTAGCTCAGAGATCATGTCCGCAATAGGAGAGGTTGAAGCTCTTGTTACAGAGCGGGAAGTCGGAAATCGGCTGATTGCGGAGCGCCAGCGCAAGCCCTGTCCAATTGTGAAACGACGGGTCGACGATCTTGTACCGGTCGAACCGGCTGGCACCGTCGGTTATCGCGACGTGACAGATCTGACCGCGCCAGCCCTCGACGAGCGCAACGGCAAGGCGGTCCGCCGGCAAGGCGCCCAGCGGCACGCGCGCGGGCCCCTCCGGCAGGCTCTCCAGTCGATCCCGCACAAAGGCGGCCGAGCGCTGGATTTCTAACCAGCGCACATACGCTCGCGCGAACACATCTCCACTCTGGCAGGTCGACAACGGGACCTGCGCAAAGCGGAAGATGCCGTGCGGAAATTCCTGGCGGACGTCGCGGTCGAGCCCGCACGCGCCTTGACCCGGGGCGTTGCCCGGGCTGATGCCTATTGCCCCTTCGGGGCTTGCGCGCGAGCCGACGTTCCATCCGATGCTCAGGCCCGAAGGGACGTCCATTCACCAGCCCGGGGCAACGCCTCGGGAAACGATTCAAAGACAGGAAACCGAACCCCCGAAAGGGAGTCATGCGACGGCGAGCCACATCGCACAGGGGCCTGCACACACAATGGCCGGCGTCCTTTCGCAAAAGAACCGTGGAGCGGAGTTATGGTCGATGGCAGCGGGTTGATGCACGGGATAGCGGGTGCCATACTCTCGCCCGTGCCTGGCCCAGCCCATCACGTCCACTACGAGCGCGCCGAATTCGTGACCCTCGAGGCGTCGAGCAATGTGAAGCACGAGTTCTTCGACGGCCAGATTTACGCCATGGCAGGAGGCAATCCGGAACACGCGGCGCTCGCCGCTGCCGTTGTCGGCCTGCTGTTTCCCCAATTGCGCGGCGGGCGTTGCCGCATCCACGACGCCGACCTGCGCGTCCGCGTTCTCGCTACCGGCTTGACCACGTATCCTGACGTCAGCATCGTCTTCGGCCCGCTCGAACGCGACCCCGACGACGACAACGCCATCACCAACCCGACCGTCGTCGTCGAGGTTCTCAGCCGTAGCAGTGAAGCCTACGACCGGGGCGACAAGTTCGAACACTACAAACACATCGCCACTTTGCGCCAGTACGTGCTCGTCTCCCAGCACGAGCGCCAGATCGAAGTCTGGACCCGTGACGATAAGGATCTGTGGGCGCGGACCATGTACGCTGAGGGGTCGTGCGCTGCTCTCGGGTCTATCCGCGCCCGGCTCGACGTGAGCGACCTCTACAACGCCGCAACGGCACCGCTGGCGTGAGGGACGCCGCTGGTGCCGGCTGCATCTCGACGAGCTGCGCGGTGCCTGGCGCGACGCCAGGGCCGCGCGACCCCCGCGACGCATTCGGCCGCTGGATTGACGGCGATGAAACTCGGGACGCGGCTGAAACGGATCAAGCGAGTTGACGCCGAGCGGTACCGCATCACGCTCGAGTACACCGACGGGTACTCCGGCACGGTCGACCTCGGTTCGATCCTTGGTTGCCCGGCTATGAAGCCGCTGGCGCTCGATATCCTCCGCGGTAGGTTGTTCGGAAAGTGTTTCGTCGAATCCGGGGCGCTCGCCTGGCCGAATGGATACGAACTCTGCCCCGACGCACTGCGCGGGTGGATCGACGAACAACGGGGACATCACGCCGCCTGAGGTTTCCGACGCTGTCCGATCACCCTCCGTCAACGTCGCCGGCGTCGGCCACCCTCTTTGCCCTGATACGCCAGCAGGCTGTCGGACCTCGTCGGGAGAAGAAGAAGATGGAAGACCGGAAACAGGAAACGGGAGACTGAAAACTGGCCAACGCAGCAGCGGTCCAACCCGTTGCCCCTGTTGTGGTGGGTGTCCAACCCGCTCGCGATCGAGTTGGAGCATCCGTTCGCGCAGGTCAGTGAGGGAATCATTGACCGGCCGGTCGGGGACAGCCGCCGGCATTGGCGGCGCTCATCGAGTCGATTCGTGCGACCGCCGGGAAATCAGGTTCCCCGCCACTGAGTCATCCGTAGACGTCGCCGGCGATCGCGCTCCCACGTAACGCGATCGGTTCGAGGTTCTCGATGAGGGCGCGGTTGCCGCCGAGTCGTGATATGCTCTCGCGAACCGGGAGGGCTGATCATGGCATCCGCACATGAGGCGTTCTGGTCCCAGTCGAGTTTCGCGTTCGTCGGCCATTCCGCGAAGAAGGGGTTCCCGCGGATAAGTTACGGCGAGGCGCGGAAACGGGGTAAGCGAGTGTTCGCGGTCGACCCGTCCATCGATCAGGTGGAGGGCGACAAGACCTATCCGGACCTGCGTGCGTTACCCGAACGGGTCGACGGCGTCGTTCTCGAAGTCCCACGCGAAGAGACACTGGAAGCGGTCCGCGAGGCCGCCGACGTGGGCATCAAGAACGTCTGGGTTCACATGGGACGCGACACGCCCGAAGCGCTGGCGCTGGCGAAAGAGCTGGGCCTCAACGTCCTGACGGGGACATGCGCGGTGATGTATCTCGCGCAGGGTCTCAGCGCGCACACGGTGCACAAGTGGGTGAACAAGGTGCTGCGGAAGTACTGACCGGGGTCGGACAAAGCTCGACTTACGGAGCCCTCCAGGGACCGGTATCGCGCCTATCGCGGCAGGGCCGACGGCACCGAGGCGTTCCTGTTGGGGGGACTGTCGATTTTCTCGCTAACGCGCCCTTCGAGACGCCGCAAAAAGAAGGCGGCTCCTACCAATGAACATGGGCGTTCTGGGAAGGCGGTTCGTCAAGGAACCGTTCACGCTGAGGAGCCGCCGTCTCTTGGCGGCGTCTCGAAGCGCGCCGGCTGGGTAGTCACGAGTGCGGTCGTATCGGATAGGGGGAGGGAAGGCCGAGGGCACAAACCGGGCAAGAAACGCATCACCAACCTAACAGGATTTTCCTAGCAGACGATCGATCAAGGTCTCCGCGAATATCTCGTAGACAACGTTACGGCGCTCGGCAAAGACGCATTCGATGGTCTTCGAACTCGCGTACCGCAGAATCACGCGATACGATCCGACGCGGAGTCGGTGGTAGTCCTGCAAGGGCCCTTCGAGCGGTTTCACGTCGCCTTCCTCTCGCGTCAGAGCCCGGATGGCAGTGCGCAGGCGGCGCCGCGGCTCGGGCGCCTGACTGCACACGAACTCGACAACCTGTGCGGAGAGCCGGACGCGCACGTCGCTCAGTCGCCCAGAGCGGAGAGGGAAAGAAACTTCGTTCGGCCCGCGCGGTGCTCGGTAATTGCCTTCATCGCCGCGGGAGTGGCCAGGATCTCCATCGTCTCGACAATCGCTTCCATGCGTGCCCGCGAGACCAGAAAGGCCACCGTCTCCTCCCGTCGCCGGATACGCACCGACTCGCCCTGCTCGGCCTGCTTGATCAGCCCGGGGAGCTGGCTCTGCGCTTGGGTTACGGAGTACGTAGAAGGCACAGTCCGGTTACATAGACTGGATGCTCGCCCATCGCAAGGAGGAGTCATCGTCCGGGTGTGCGACAGATTTGTGGGGCCGGACCGAACCGCTCACCCAGGGGAGCGGCCATCGTCTCAGGCAGCGTCTCGAAGGGTGAGGCAAGGACTGGGTGGTGTACGCCAAGCCGCCCTTCGGCGGACCCGACCGCGTCCTGAACTACCTCAGTCGCTGCACCCATCGGGCCGCGATTGCCAACCACCGACTCGTCTCGATCGACGCCAGCGTCGTGCACTTCCGCTGGAGGGACTACGCCCAGCATAACCAGGTGAAGGCCATGGGTAGAGGCGAGGTGTGGCGCGGTGGCGTAGGCTGAGGTTTGGATTCCCTGTTGCTCGCCCTTTCGTCTGCGAGTGTCCCAGCATTTCATCCATGCTCCGTTTCCACATCCCGCTCATCAAGCCGGACGTGCGGTTTTCCCTCATCCGGCTTTCGGACAGGATCTCACGCTGTCGCCCACGTGACGTTGCGCCGCCGCCCCTCGAGCCGAACCAGGGTCGGCTTCCACATCATACTTTTCGAGGCCTCCTGAGCAGCGCAGCGTGCCGAAGGGTCAGCGTTCACTCACGTTACGGCCTGCATCGCGCGGGATCGCCTCTCGCGACCCTTTCCATCGGAGTGTTTCAGCGAGACTCGTTACCTCCTCTCACCGCTCCGATTGCTTCCGGCTGGAACGACCAGTTGCCGGGTGGGACTCACACCCACTGGAGATCGCCGTCTTTGCACGGCACACCGGATAGCCGGTACAAACGCCCTGTTTGACGTAAGATCGATTCTCGGACGTTACCCGCCATCCCCCTCGTCTTCACGATCGTCCCTCCACAGCCCGTATACAGCGCGGACAAAGCGGAGGGGACCACGCGTGGGCCCGACGTCCGGCCTTCGAGACGGTCGCTGAAAGGATGCGACGGCCTCAGACCGGACGGATTCGGGTTCATTGACCCAACATACCGGGGCCGTCCGGGTCGGGTTCTCAGAGTGAGACGTCGACCCACACGACGGCGTTGTTGCTGGACAGATCGTCGTCCGCCGGCTTGTTGACGTACTGGTACACGTAGCCGAGTTCGATCGCGACCGTCCTGGAGAGCTGTCGACGCATGCCGATGTAGGCGCGGTTCTGGTCGAATCCCGACTGCGGGCCGTTGCCGGCGTCGTTGAGCGTCACGAACGCCTCGTCGTAGAAGGTCGCGAACCAGTTCCGCTTCCCGTCGAGGGGATACAACAGCCGCAACATGTGGCGCAGCCGCAGCGACACACCATCGACCCCCTCGATGAAGCGCTCCTCCAGGCGGGTGCGGTTGACCATTCGAAGGCCGCCCAACGCGTTGTCGAAGAGCGACTCCTGGTAGACGCGATTCTCGTCTTTGAAGGGGTTGAAGCTCGGCGTCCACCCGTAGCCCTGGTAGAATGCCCAGTACGGCAGGAACTGGTAGCCGACGGCCGGGCGCAACAGCAGTTGTCGGAGGCCGTCGCCGCCGATGCGCGGTTGAGCCTCGACGAACAGCTTGAACCGCTCGGCGACCGTGATGCGCGCGGTGCCGACGAACCACACCTGCCCGTCCTGCGTAACGGCACTCCCGGGCCCAGGGGACAAGGCGAGCAGCGCCGCGGCCAGCACGCCGTACCGGAGAGCTCGACGGCGCCATGGACCGATCGCGAGCCTTCGGTCGACACGGCGTGCCGCGCCGAGCGCGCCGCGGCTACGGATCGGCTGCATCACCTCTCACCTCGATGGAACCTTCAGCAGTCCGCGGAAAGAGCGGCTCTTCCGTCACCCCGTTTGAAGCAGGGTCCAGAATCGATGAAAAGACTGGATTCCCGCTCCCGGCTTTGGCCGGGACAAGTTTCGCCGGAACGACGATTCCGTCCGTCGGCGACTTTGTCAACGGGCCGGTAGGCCGCCGACACGGCCATTCACCCCCGCTGTCCTCGCCGCTCGGTCGCGATGCGTTCGCCAGGCCCAGTCAAGTTGCGGCCAGAGAACGTATCCGCCGCGGCCCATCCTCTCGTCCCGGTTTGCATTGGCACAGCCGTCTTCGCCGTGCCAGAGTTGGGAAGTAAAGACGAATATTAAAGACGAAGACACCCATGATTGGAGGGAGGCGGAAAAAGACAAAGACACCCATGATTGGAGGGAGGCTGTCTGCCGGGAAAAAATGGAGGGAGGCGGAAAAAGACAAAGACACCCACGTGCCAGAGTTGGGAAGTAAAGACGAAGAAGAGTTGGGAAGTAAAGACAAAGACACCCATGATTGGAGGGAGGCTGTCTGCCGGGAAAAAAGACGAAGACACCCATGATTGGGGGGAGGCCGTCTGCCGGGCGCATCCACCAGCTCCGTCATGTAGCGTCGTA
>JAKLJW010000060.1 GCA_023150935.1 Candidatus Binatia bacterium
CGCCCGAGAATTGATCTTACGTCAAACACGGCGTTTATACCGGATATCCGCTGTGGTCGGAGCCGGTATTGGCGTCGGTATCGGTATCGGTATCGGAGTCGAACGCAACGCCGAACTTGCCGGACACGTTGCCGTTGGAATCGATTCCGATACCCACTCCGATCCCGACCCCGCTCGCCTACGTGGGCGAAAACCGGAGGGAAGATAGGATGATCGCCGGGGCAGTGAAGCGAGGGACCGTGGCGGGTGCGGTGGCGATCGTTGCCATGAGTGGCTCGTTAGCGCGAGCGGCGGACTATCCGCTGCCGGGGACGACGCTGTCGATCTCGAACAACGGCAGGACGAGCAAGTTCGTGTGGGTGTCGAAGGACGCGACTATCGCGTTCCCCGCGGCGGCACCGTCCGTTGTCGGAGCGACGCTGTCTGTGTCGGCGCAAGACGGTGACACGGCGACGGTCCTGGCGAAGGGGGTAGGCGGTCGCCGAATCTACCAGAGCGAGTACAGGCTCTCTCTGATGACGTAAACCGGCTGGTCGGAGGTTCCATCCGGTGGCGCGACCACCAATATTTCCCCCGCCGCCGCCGGAATTTACCAACACCTGGTTGGAATCGACACCACCGAGATCTTCAGGTTCCACAACGGCGACGACAACTGGCTGTATTTCCAGAGCGACACGGCCCCGACCTGGGCCCCCATTCCTCACCCACCGTTCTGGCCCCCGACTGACTTTCGGGGCGTTGCGCTGACAAGCGTGCCGGTCATCGACCGTGGGGTGTACCTGTTCGCGACCACCCCGGACAACGTCATTGCCGCCAACTGGTACCGTACCCGCCCGCAAACCGCAGAGCCAGCGTGGCGAGGCTGGACCCCGGTCCTGGGCCTCGATACCGACACGGCCCCCGCCACCGCGACCTTCAATGAGTGCGTCATTCTGATCGCCAAGGGGCTCGACGGCCACATCTACATGAACGTCATGAAGGACCCGTACTGGAACGACTTCTGTGGCTTCTGAAGATGCCGTGAGAGGGAGGGTACTTGACGAGCAGTATTTACTGCAATATGGCTATCCGTATGAAAACCACGTTCGATATCCCCGAGGAGCTGCTGGTGGAGGCCAAGAAGCGTGCGGCCGAGCTCCGCCGCCCGCTGCGCGCACTCGTGACGGAGGGGCTCCGCGCACAGCTCGCCTCGGGAAGCGGACGGAAAGTCCCCGCGACCAAACGCCAGGCCCGTCCGCGTATCCGCTGGGTGACGGTGAAGGGTGCGCTGGCGCCGGGTCTGGACGTGGCGAATCGGGAGCAGATGCACGAGTGGCTCCGGCGCAACCCGTGATCGCAGTCGACACGAACCTGCTCGTGTACGCCCATCGGAGCAGCCTGCCCGAGCATCGGCGTGCGCGGCGCGCCATCGAGCGGGCCAGCGGCGACCCGCGCGGGTGGGGTATCGCGCTTGCGAGCGTCGCCGAATTCTGGAGCGTCGTCACGCACGGCGCCGCTCCGCGCCCGTCGACCGGCCGGGAAGCAAGCGCGTTCCTCGCCGCCCTGGAAACGGATGCGGCCATGCAGGTCTGGGTACCGCGAACGGGGTTCGCGACGCGGCTGCTTCAGTTCGCGTCCGATATGGAGGTGGCGGGCGTACGGGTCTTCGATCTGCAGATCGCGCTCACCGTCTTCGAGCACGGCGCGTCGGAGCTCTGGACGCACGATCGGAGTTTCACGCGCGTGCCCGGCTTACGACTGTTCGACCCGTTGGCCTGAATCCGACAGAGCCATCCCGCTTTGTCCGCGCTGTATACGGGCTGCGAAGGGGCGATCGTAGGGACGAGGGGAATGGCGGCCGCCGCGAGCACGGATCGAGCCGGTGCGTGGTGGCGCTGAACTTCGCGAGCGAGGGGCGCACCGTGCATCTCCCCGGCCTCGGCGGCGCGCACTTGTCGCTATCGACCGACCCGGATCGCAGCGAGGGCGCCCTCGGCGCCGCAGCGGTGCGACTCGGACCGTGCGAGGGGGGGGTGGTGGAGGAGGGTTTGGGGTCTTTGAGGTCTTGGGGTCTTGGGGTCTTGGGGTCTTGAGGTCTTGAGGTCTTGAGGTCTTGAGGTCTTGGGGTCTTGAGGTCTTGAGGTCTTGAGGTCTTGAGGTCTTGAGGTCTTGAGGTCTTGAGGTCTTGGGGTCTTGAGGTCTTGAGGTCTTGGGGTCTTGGGGGACTTTCTCGCTAGTGCCCATGACGTGGCGGTCGTCGCAAGACGATGAAAACGCGGTCCTCTCTGCGGGGTCGGGGTCGGAATCGTTATCGGGATCGAGGGAATCGGATCGATACCGATGCCGATACCGATGCCGATACCGATGGCCGGTCGCCATTGCGCTTGGCCACCCCGGTCCCACTCACCCCAATTTCCCACGGAGAAGAAGATGGAAGACCGGAAACAGGAAACGGAAAACTGGTCAACACAGCGGCAGTCCGATCTGCTGACCGGTTTCCGGTCTCCGGTCTCCGGTTTTCCATTCTTCCGACCTCGCGAAAACGCGGTCGCCCCGGTGACGCACTCGTTTCATGAGCGGCTACACTATGGCGGAGTTCCTCCGGCTCGAGCAGGTACACCGCCGGATAACCACGGCGCAGCTTGTGCACGATCTCGGCGTCGAGATCGTGCTTCTCGTCCCTGGCCTCCCAATACCCGAACGGTACTCGCACGGCGTGCAGCAGAGCGCCGTCGACGTAGCGGCGACCCTTGGCGAGCGTCGCGAGTTCGTATTCCGGAACGAAGACGAGGTCGTGCAAGCGAGCGCACCCTTTCAGCAGATCCTTGAACGCCTTGCGAACAACGCTCTCCCGATGGGTGCGGGAAACCCTGCGCAGGTCTTGCAGTCGATTCAGGTACTACCGAACGGGCGGCCGACTCACGGGGCACCGTCCGGGGCGATCAATCTGAGTTTCGGGAAGTACTCCCGATAGCGGCGCGGATCGCGGGTGAGGAGCGGCAATTCCGCCAGCGCGGATCCTCCTCGAAGATATCGATCAGGACATCGCTGTCCACGAGCACCGGTCCGGAGGTCGGCAGGCCCTTCATTCTCCATCCCCGCGCAGAACTTGCATGATTCGATCGGTTGTCCAGCCCTTGAAGCGGGGGTTGTCGGCCGCGCCGCGGGCCCGCGCGATGGCCCGCTCCCCGCGCGTCGTGGCCTTGCCGCGCGTCCGGAGAATCACCTGCCCGCGGCGGTACTCGAATTCGACCTCGCTGCCGGGCAGCAGGTGCGCCTTCTCGCGAATCTCCTGGGGAATCGTCACTTGGCCCTTGCTGGTGACACGCATGAACATCTCCATCGTAATACCAACCGTCGGTAAGAGTATTACCCTCTACGTCGCCCGGCGCAAGGCGCGCGTGGAGTCGGCCTTGTCGCCCTCGCCAAATTCGAGCCGGGAGTGTATGCACCTTCTCATTTCGTCCACGGAAACGCGGAGGCTTGACCTATGTCGATGCTCGTACGGAGAGTGCCGCTGGCACTCGTGCTCCTCAGCGCGCTCCACCTGCCTGCCGCCCGGGCGTTGACGCCCGGACAAGCTTGCGAGAAGGCCGCCACGGATCGATTGCGTACCTGCGTGGCCGCGGTCGGCAAGCGCACCCTCGCCTGTTATCGCGACACCGGCGCCACATGCACCCCGGGCGACGCAGCGATCGCCACCTCGCTGGCGACCGTCGCGGCGATGGCGATGCTGAAATGCCCCGACACCGCCACGGTCACCGCCGCGGGCTACAGCGCCGCGCTGACCCCGGCCGGTTTGATCGCCCGCCTGCAGGAAGCCTGCAAGAGCGCCATCGCCAGCCTCGAAGCCCGCTCGTTCGGCGGCCCGCACGCGGCAGTTCGCAGCACCAACCCGAGCGATCGGTCCTGTCTCGACTTCGCCTTCACGAAAGGGCGAAAGCACATCGAGTCGGCGCTCCGCACTCAGAGCAGATGCCTGCTGAACGAACACAGAGGTAGGCCGTGCGACGCCACCCGGGTCAACGCCAGGCTTGCCAGCCGCGAAGCGGCAAGCACCACGAGCATCAGCCGCAAGTGCCCCAGTCTGCAGGAGCTGGTTGCCGTCGATGCCGCCACTTTCACCGCGCGCGCATCGGCTCAGGCGCGCGGTCTCGTCGCCACCGCCCACGGCGCGACGGCCCCTCTCACCCTCGATTGCGGCCCCCGCGCCAGCGTGCCCGTGCCGCCACGCGCAACCAACACGCAGGTCGTGCTCAACTCCACGGAGTGGGGAACCCGTTGCGGCGACGGCAGTGACTATGCCTTCAGGCTGCGACTCGCACCGACCGGATCGCCAGTCGAGAAGGTCGTGGTGTACATGCAAGGCGGCGGCGTCTGTTACGACGCCGCCACCTGTGGCTCGCGCGGTTCGGACTATTTCGAAGCGCTCAGCGACGGCATGGTCTCGGGTGGTGCGATGTCGAGCACGGCCTCAACCAACCCGTTCCGCGATTGGACCAAGGTGTACTTGCCGTACTGCACTCAGGACCTGCACATCGGCGGCGGCGCTACGAGCGTGTACGGGGCGCAAACCGTGGAGCGCTTCGGCGCCCTCAACACCCGAGCGAGCCTGCGCTACCTGCGCGACGTGGTCTGGTCGATAATGGACGCCAGCGATCCCGACGGCTTTCGGCCCGACCGCATGACCGTACTTCTCACCGGGGGATCGGCCGGCGGCTACGGCGCCGCGTACAACTATCACTACGCGCTCGACGACCTGCGCTGGGTCCACACCACAGCCGCTCCCGACTCGGGGCTCGGCATGGACAACGGCACGGTCGCCGGAGTCATCGGGCTGGGAGCGGTCATCGCCCTGCCCGACCCGCCCGCCGGCTGGGGGGTCCGGCCCTATCTGCCACCGTACTGCTTCTCGGCCGAATGCACGGAGATCTTCACCAACCTGCTGGTAGCGACGCAGCCTCGCCTGAAGGGGACCCAGGAGCAGCAAGTCCTGACGATCACCAACCAGATCGACAGCGTGCAGGTAGGCACGACGTTCTTCTCGTCGACAGCCGCGTGGGTCAACACGTTGCGCGCCAGCTACTGCGCTATCCAGGGAATGGTCGGCCTGCACAGCTTCCTCGGCGCTCAGTCGACGTCGATCCACGGCATGGTGGCAGGCGGGGAATTCAACACGGTCGCCGCCGACGGCACGCTGTTACGCGACTGGCTGGGCGGCGCGTTTGCCGACCCCGACGGCGTCACCGACCGGGTGGAGTCCGGCACGCTCGGCGTCGACTACCCCGGCGTCAACCCGTTTCCCTGTACGGTGGACTGAGACGGAGCGCACCACCGGCCCGCAGCCCGGTGCTAGCGCCAATGCCGGTCAGTTAACCCTGATGTGACAATAAACCCGGGGTCCGCAGATGGCGCAGATGAACTCAGCGCGGGCTTCGCCCGCAACCCATTGCGGATTGCGGAATGCGGATTGCGGAACTCATGAATCCTTCGTCCGCAATCCGAAATCCGCATGCCGAAATTTGTCTCCTCAACAGAATCTGTGGGTACCTTCCGGCTCGGGCCATAACTCCGCTCTTAAGCGACGGTTCTTTTGCGAAAGGACGCCGGCCATTCTGTGTGCAGGCCCCGGTGCGATGTGGCTCGCCGTCGCATGACGCCCTTTCGGGGGTTCGGTTTTCGGTCTTCGAATCGTTCCCCGGGGCGTTGCCCCGGGTCAAGGCGAGCGCGGACACCGAGCCCTGAAAGGGCGGCTAGAGTTCAGGCCCTCACGCCCCCACGCCCCCAACTCACCCCTTTCGCTCGTACACCTTCCACATGTCGTCGTCGTCGTAGATCTTCTCGCTGTCGTCGGCGGCGTGCATGGCGTCGCGTTCGAAGTCGCGATGGCGGCCGCGGCGGTCGCGGAACTCCCCGTAAAGATCGTGCTGGATCATGGCGCTCATGATCTCGTTGGTACCCGTCCAGATCTGCGCCAGGCGCACGTCGCGCACGGCGCGCTCGATCGGATACACGTCGGTGTAGCCGATACCGCCGGTGACCTGCATCGTGAGGTTGATGGCATCCCAGGCGGCTTCGGTAACGAACTGCTTGGTCTCGGAGACGATGCGGCGCACGTTCGGCGCCCCGACGTCGGCGGCGCGGGCTGCCTGAAAGATCATGGCGCGGCTGGCATCGATCAGCACCTGCGCCCTGGCGATCATGAAACTCACGGCCTGGAACTTGCGTATCGGCTTGCCGAACGCCTTGCGCCGATCGGCGTAGTGCATGGCAACGTCGAGGCAAGCCTGCATCATACCCGGACACGGACCGGCGCTGGTCAGGCGCTCCGGAATCATCATCGTATTGAAGACCAGGGCGCCGCCGTGGAGAGGCCCAATCAAGTTGGCTTTCGGCACCACGACGTCGCGGAACACGACGCGTCCGGTGCCGCCGCCGCGGGTACCCATGAGGCCGTATCGGTACTTCACCTCGACGCCGGGGCCGCGATCGACGAGCAGGGCGCTGATCCGCTCGTGCGGTGGCGCGTCATCGGCGAGGTTGGTCCGCACGTACGCCAGGAAAAAGTCCGCCCCTTCGGCGCCGACGATGAAACGCTTCATGCCGCGCACGACGAAATGGTCGCCGCGGTCCTCGGCACGACTGCTGGCGCCGAAGAAGTCCGATCCGCCACGCGGTTCGGTGAGCGCTTCGGCCGCCACCAGTCGGCCCTGCAGCATGGGCGCGAGGTAACGCTCCTTCTGTTCTTCGGTGCCGAAGACGCTCAGCGCTTCGCCGACGATCGACGGCATGACGTACGAACAGCCCGCCGCCATGCCCAGCACGCCGATCTCCTGCATCGCCGCGCACTCGGCCACCCAGCTCAGGTCCTGGCCGCCGTATCGCTTCGGGAAGCGCAGGCCAAGCAATCCGTGCCGCGCATACCCTTCGTACAGCTCGCGCGGATAATGGATCTCGTCGCGATCCATACGCCGCAGGTATTCCGGATCCACCTCGTCCCGCACGAACTCCCGCGCTTTCAGTTGAACCGCCAGCGCCGCCTCATCGAGCATGAACTCATTCATCGTCGCCTCCGTGCCCTCAATCCCCCAGGACCTCAGGACCCCAGGACCCCAGGACCTCAAGACCTCAAGACCTCAAGACCTCAAGACCTCAAGACCTCAGGACTCCCGATTAATCAAACTCGCCGCCACTCCGGCGCCGAAGCCGTTATCGATGTTCACCACCGTAACGCCGGCCGCGCACGAGTTGAGCATCGCCAACAACGCGGCAAGACCACCGAAACTGGCGCCGTACCCCACACTCGTCGGCACCGCGATCACCGGTCGGTCGACGAGTCCCGCAACCACGCTCGGCAGCGCGCCCTCCATGCCCGCAACGACAACCAGCACGGTGGCTTGACGCAACTGCTCGCGATGGGCGAACAGGCGGTGGATGCCGGACACCCCCACGTCGTGAATGCGCTCGACCCGATTACCCAGCAACTCGGCGGTTACCGCCGCCTCCTGCGCCACCGGCAGATCCGCGGTGCCGGCCGCAACGATCGCAACGATGCCGCGGCCGACCATGGGCGGCGGCGCGTAAACGATCGTCGCCAGCCGTGCGCTCGCGTCGTAAGTCGCGGCGGGGAACGCCTCGCGTAGCCGCGCCCCCTTGTCGGCGTCGAGGCGGGTGACGAGGACATTATGGGCGCCGTCGTTGAGACTGCGGGCGATCTGCACGATCTGCTCGGCCGTCTTACCCTCGCCAAAGATCACCTCCGGAAACCCGGTGCGCAGAGCGCGGTGGTGGTCGACCTTGGCAAAGCCGAGGTCCTCGAACGGCAGCGCTTTGAGCTGCTCGAAGGCCTCGTCGGCACCGAGTCTGCCCGCACCGACGGCGCCGAGGATCTCGCGTAAACGCTCCGGGTTCATTCTAACGCCCTCGATTCGCCCGCCCGCGAGCGCCGGTGAAGTGATCCCATCCGGGCGCCTCGATGCGCAAGGGTCTGCCGGCGTCATCGAGCACGTCGACGCCGCGTCCCCGCACGATGTCACCGACGTGCGTGAGCGGACAGCCGAGTCGCGCCGAAGCGGCATCGACCCGTCGAGCATGCCGCGGAGCGACCGCAAAGGCGAGCTCGTAGTCTTCGCCGCCGCACAGCGCCGGCGTCGGGTCGGTTCCACAGACGCGCCTGTACGCTGCCGACAGTGGCAGGGCAGCGGCGTGCAGCACGGCGCCAACCCTGCTGGCGGCGCACAGGTGGCCGATGTCCTGCACCAATCCGTCGCTGATGTCGATCATGGCCGTGGCGACACCAGACTCTACCAACCAGCGCCCTGCCGCAAGCCGCGGCTGCGGCTCCACGAGTCGCCGCCGCAACGCCGGCGGCGGCCGCCGCGGCGGCCGGGCCTGCAACTCGCGCACGGCGAGCGCGGCATCGCCAACCGTCCCGCTCACGTAGATGCGGTCGCCGGGAAGCGCTCCGGCACGCGTCACAAGGCGGCGCGGCGCCTCGCCGATCAGGGCTACCGACAGGGTAACCTCGGCAGTTCGCGCCACGTTTCCACCGACAACGACGGCACCGCATGCCCGCGCCGCCTCGACAAGGCCGCGTTGAATCGCCTCCAGGGTAGCGATCGGAGTGCGCGCCGGTGTGCCGAGCGCGAGAACGCAGAACCGTGGCCGCCCCCCCATCGCGGCGATGTCGCTGGCGTTGACCAGAAATGCCTTGCGGCCCACCTGCCGCGGGGTCATCCAGCGCCAGTCGAAATGAACTCCCTCGACGAGCGCGTCGACCGTAAACAGAAACGTCGCGCTACGGCAGCAGACAACGGCACAATCCTGACCGGGACCAACCAGAACGCCGGCACCAGCCGGGACTCGTGGCAGCAATCGCGCGAGAAAACCGAATTCGCCGACCTCGCCGATGGTACGGGACCGGGACATCCGTGCCCTGCGATGGCCAGGCCGGTCAGTCTCAACTCGACCGGCCAACCTCGGCGAGTTTGCCGTCGTAGACCTGCAGGACAAAGCCGGGCCGGCTGAGCCCCTCCTCGCCGACCTCGACAAGCCCGGTGGCGCCATTGACGGCACCGACCTCGCGGACTCGCTCGCGCATCGCCGAACGAGAGTCGACGCCGAGCGCCAGAGCGCGCCGAGCCACGGTGGCAACGTCATAGGCCTGCGCCGCAAGGCCACCGGGTTGCCCCCCGTAGGCGGCGTCGTACGCGACCACGAAATCGCGCGTGGCGGGCCGGGTACTGCCGGGATAGAACGACTCGGCGAAAAGGATGCCGTCCGTCGCCACGCCACCGTCAGCGAGAGCATCCCACTGCGCCGCGCCGAGCAACGTCACGTCGGGCATCTCCCGGCGCAGGAAGGTCGCCAGTGCCCGCGCCGGCGCCACGTCGTCGGCAAGGAAGACGGCGTCCAGGTTGTCCTTCTCGCGCCAATCGATCAGACGGCCCCCCGCAACGGCGACGGCATCGCCCCCGGCGGGATAGCCCACCGTACCGACAACGGTCCGGCCGAGATTATCCACGGCATTCGCGATCGCGTCGCGTGCCGTGCGGCCGATCGGCGTATCCGGATACAGAATGGCGAAGCGCCGGATCTGCACGACCGCGGTTGCGTACCGCAGCAACGGACCGAGGAGGTCGACCCGCGAGGCGCCAAGCGATAACTGCGCCGGTCCTGTGTCCGGCGCACCCGGCAGCACGAGCGCCGGAAGACCGTCAACGGGAGCACCGGCCTCGGGATTTCCGGCCGCTTCGAACGGGCCGATGACCGCCACGACATCGGGGTTGCCCCACAGCTTGTCGATGTCCACGCGCACATTCCCGGCTCCCGTGTCCACGAGAACCAGTCGCGATGCGGCGTCGCCGAACGCCAGTCGAATGGCCTGCCATGCCGCTTTGCCGGCGGCTGCGTGGGGGCCGTTGACGGGGAGAAGCACTCCGACGCGGGCGTCGGCCCGGTCGATCGCCGTATCCGGCGGACTCGACGGTAGGGACGCCACCTCCACCGGCTCGACCGGCACCGGCACGGACGGCGCGGCCAGCGGTGTGGGCGGCAGCAGATCCGGAGTCGGCGGCACCTGTGCCGTGGCCGTCGGGGCGGGGGTAACTATCGCCACGACCGGCGAGGTTGGCACGGGCACCTTCACCCGCGCCGCCGGGCTCGACGCCAGAGACGGAACGGGCGCGACGGCGGCCGGTTTGGAGGTCGGTAACTCGGCAAGGTCGGGCGGCGGCGCCCACGCCGCCGCGTCATCATCCTCGGGCACATCCACCCGCTTTGGCGGGGTTTGACCGCGGCGTCCCGAGGCAACTGCGGCCGCCTCGTCATCCGGTTCGTGCAGCGGCTCGGCGATGACCGGGATGGCCGGGCCTTGCGGGTACAACAGATCGCGCACGTCCTCGTTGTCAACGAAAGTCCGGGCTTCGGCGAGCTGTTGCACGTCCATCGCGCGGGCAACCCCCTGAAAGCGCCGTGCCAGTCTCTCCCGGTCTTCGGGCCCCGCCAGCTCCCAGGCATCGGCCCACGCGCGAATGGCAAGCATGTTTCGACCGAGCGCACGTTCAGCATCGCCGCGCAGGGCATCGACCTGCATCCACTTGCCTTCGGGATAGCGGCTGTCGAGATCGTCGAGGATGTAGAGCGTCTGGTCGTATCGTTTCAGGCGGTAGGCAGCCAGAGCGCTCTTGTATTCCGCCACCGCGGTGTACGGCCCGGTCCGCACCTTTTCCAGGTACGATCCATACGCATCGATGGCGCGGTCGTAATCCTGATAGCGAAATGCCTCGTCGCCCCGACGCACGGCCGGGGGCGGCTCCGGCGGAACCCCGCTTATGCTCGGCTGCGGACTGCAAGCTGTAAGCCCGGTACCGGCGACCATGCAGACGGCGACGGCGATCCCGACCCGCAAGGGTAAACGATTCACCCGAACATCTCCTTGACCTTTTCGAAGAATCCCTTCGAAAGCGGGTTTACCTCGTCACCGCTGCTGCGCGCAAACTCTTCGAGGAGTTCGCGCTGGCGCGCCGTCAATTTGCGCGGCGTTTCGATGAGTACGCGGACCAACTGATCGCCACGGCCGCCGCCGCGCAGACTCGGCGCGCCCTTCCCTTTCAAGCGAAACACGGTACCCGACTGCGTTCCGGCGGCAATCTTCATGCGCACTTTGCCTTCGAGCGTGGGCACCTCGATTTCGGCGCCGAGGGTAGCCTGGGGAAAGGTGATGGGCACGTCGCAGACAATGTCGAGATCTTGCCGGGCGAACAACGGATGATCCCGGACGCCGATGACCACGTAGAGGTCACCGGGCGGGCCGCCTCCCCGGCCGGCTTCGCCCTCACCGCGCAGTTTGAGCCGGGAGCCCGTATCGACACCACCGGGGATCTTCACGCTCAGCGACTGGCTGGTCTGCGTCACGCCGGCCCCGCCGCAGGACCGGCATGGATCCTTGACGACGGTGCCCTGCCCCCCGCACTCGCCGCAGGTCTTGGCGATCGTGAAGAACCCTTGCTGAAAGCGAACCTGCCCCGAGCCGCGGCAAGACGAACAAGTGGTGCGCGGCGTACCGCCCCGCGCGCCCGTGCCACCGCAGCCGTCACAGCGACTCAGTCGCGGCACCTTGATCGTCTTTTCCATCCCGAACACCGCTTCTTCGAACGTGATTTCGAGGTCGTATCTCAGGTCCTCGCCGCGGCGGGCACCTCTGCGACCGCGACCGCCGCCACCACCGAAGAAATCGCCGAAGAGGTCGCTGATGACGTCTTCGAACCCGGCCGTACTGAAGTCGAAGCCGCCGGCGCCCTGCTCGAAGGCGGCGTGACCGAAGCGATCGTACTGGGCGCGCCGGTCGGGGTCGCTCAACACCTGGTACGCCTCGGAGGCTTCCTTGAACTTCTCCTCGGCGGCCTTGTCTCCCGGATTGCGGTCGGGATGGAACTTCATCGCCAGTCGACGGTAAGCCTTCTTGATCTCATCGTCGCCGGCGCCTCGGGCCACGCCGAGAACGTCATAATAGTCGCGCTTATGCGCCACCGCTGCCTCCTGTGCGGGCGCTCGTGCTCACCGGACGGCGGTTGCCCGTGCGGCGGGGCGGCAAGTTGCAAGCCCGCTGTGGCCACCGCGTTCCGTGTCGGTCACGCCAGGCGGCTAGAATAGGAAAGCCCTCCCCCGCAGTCGAGGGGAGGGCTTTCGCCGCAGAGCATCTCCGCACCGGTCGGCGCGGCCGATCAGCCTTTGACTTCCTCGAAGTCGGCATCGACCGCATCGTCCCGGCCACCGGGTTTCGCCGACTCGCCGCCGCCGGCAGCTCCACCCGAGGTGTCGGGGCCGCCGCTCTCGGCGCCGGCCGACGCCTTCGATGCACGCGCGTACATCATCTCGGCAAGTTTGTGCGACGCCTTCGTCAGATCCTCCGTCGCCTTGCGCATACCGTCGGCGTCGCCGCCCTCGAGTTCCTTCTTCGCCGCCTCCAGGGCGCGTTCGATGTCCCCCCTGGTTGAGGCATCGACATCCTGTTCGTGGTCCTTGAGGGCCTTTTCGGTTTGATAGACAAGGCTGTCGAGGTGATTGCGGGCCTCGGCGGTCTCGCGCCGTTTGTGGTCTTCGGACGCGTGCAGTTCGGCGTCCTTCACCATGCGCTTGATTTCCTCCTCGGCGAGACCGCTGGAGGCGGTGATGCGGATGGACTGTTCTTTGCCGGTACCGAGATCCTTGGCATTGACGTGGACGATGCCGTTGGCGTCGATATCGAAGGTCACCTCGATCTGCGGCACGCCGCGCGGCGCCGGCGGTATACCGATGAGGTCGAACTGGCCAAGCAGCTTATTGTCGGCGGCCATTTCCCGTTCGCCCTGGAACACACGGATCGTCACCGCCGACTGGTTGTCCTGCGCGGTCGAGAACACCTGGCTCTTCTTGGTCGGGATGGTGGTGTTCTTTTCGATGAGCTTGGTGAAAACGCCGCCGAGGGTTTCGATGCCGAGCGACAGCGGGGTGACGTCGAGAAGGACCACATCTTTGACCTCGCCCTTGAGCACCCCGCCCTGGATGGCAGCCCCGACCGCGACCACTTCGTCGGGGTTAACGCCTTTGTGGGGTTCCTTGCCGAAGAGCTTCTTCACGTGCGCCTGCACGGCGGGCATACGGGTCATACCGCCGACGAGCACCACCTCGTCGACCTGGCTGGCGCTCAGTCCGGCGTCCTTCAGCGCCGTCAGGCACGGACCGTCCAGGCGGTCGAGAAGGTCGGCGCACAGGGCTTCCAGCTTGGAACGCGTGAGTTTTAGATTGAGATGTTTGGGGCCGGTCTGATCCGCCGTGATGAAGGGTAGATTGATGGTAGTTTCGGTCGAGGTCGACAGCTCGCACTTGGCCTTCTCGGCGGCTTCCTTGAGACGCTGCAGCGCCATGCGGTCTTTCCGCAGGTCGATGCCCTGGTCTTTCATAAACTCGTCCGCCAGGTAGCCCATGAGGCGGTGATCGAAGTCCTCGCCGCCGAGAAAGGTATCGCCGTTGGTCGCCTTCACTTCGAAGACGCCCTCGCCGATCTCGAGGATCGAGATGTCGAAGGTCCCGCCGCCGAGGTCGAAGACGGCGATCTTCTCGTCTTTCTTCTTGTCGAGACCGTAGGCAAGCGACGCGGCGGTCGGCTCGTTGATGATGCGCAGCACGTCCAGACCGGCCACGCGGCCGGCGTCCTTGGTTGCCTGACGCTGACTGTCGTTGAAATACGCGGGCACGGTGATGACCGCCTCGGTCACCTTTTCGCCCAGGTAGTCTTCGGCGGTCTGTTTCATCTTCTGGAGGATGAACGCCGAGATCTCCGCGGGGCTGTAGTGTTTGCCGCGGATTTCCACCCAGGCATCGCCGTTGTCGGCTTTGACGATCTTATACGGCAGTATTTTGCTGGCCTTCTCGACCTGGGGGTCGTTGTAGCGGCGCCCCATGAGTCGCTTGACGGCAAAGATCGTATTGTCCGGGTTGGTAATCGCTTGCCTGTAAGCAATTTGGCCGACGAGGCGCTCGCCGGCGTCGGTAAAGGCCACGACCGAAGGCGTGGTTCGCCCGCCCTCGGCGTTCTGAATGACCTTCGGTTCGCCGCCCTCCATAATGGCGACGCAGGAATTGGTGGTACCCAAATCGATGCCGATCACTTTAGCCATGTCTCTCCCTCGCGGGCAGGACTCTCCGATTTGCTTGAGATCCCGCGCTTGCGGCGACGCCGCATCGCCGGGTTAACCACTGGCGCAGCAGCTTGCAACCGCGCCGTCACGTTTTCGCCTTTCGCTCGGCCGGGGCGCTCACGGTCACCAGGGCCGGTCGCAGCAACCGATCGTGCAAGAGATAGCCGCGGTGATGCTGATCGACGACGCGATTCGGCTCGTAGGCATCGGTTTCCACCCGCGCCATGGCCTCGTGGCGCGTCGGGTCGAACGGTTCGCCCACGGCGTCGATGCGGGTTACACCGTGATTGGCCAGCACCTGCACGAGCGTTTCCAGAACCAGGCGTACCCCCTCGCGCAGGGCGGGTTCGTTGCCGGCTTCCTGGGCAAGGGCGCGTTCGAGGTTGTCGACCACCGGCAGCAGTTCGCGCAAGAGCGGCTCCGTGGCAAAGCGCAGGGCCTCCGCCTTTTCCCGCTGCATGCGGCGGCGGAAGTTGTCGAGTTCGGCGCGCTCGCGCAGAAAGCGATCGTAGTTGGCCCTGGCTTCTTCGTCCTTCGCCGCCACGGCGGTCCGCAGCGCCTCGATCTCCGTCTCGGGTACAGGCTGCTCAACGGGAGCGGCCGCCGCCGCCGCGCCTTCCGGGGCGGCGGTCTCGTCCTTGGCCGGAGGTTGGCTCATCGTCTGTAATTTCCTCGATATGGTTGGAAGCTGGCAGGTCTATCGGGCCAGCGGCGCCCGCTCGCAGCTAAGGCTCTCTCGCACCCTTGTCAAGGAATCCACCGGGTGATTTGTTCCCACCCATGACGCCGAGCCTGGCCACGGTGGCGATCGTGCTGCGCAGTCGCCCCTACGGCGAGTCCGACAAGATCGTCACCTTCCTCACGGAGGACGCCGGAAAACTGACCGGCATCGGCAAGGGGGCCCAGCGTTCGCGACGGCGGTTCCCCAACTGCCTCGATCCGTTCACGCGGGTCCGCCTCCACTACCGCACGCGACCCGGCGCCAGTCTGGCCTTCCTCGAGCGCTGCGACCTGCTGCAATCGGCAGGCGACCTAATCGACCCGAAAAAGTTTGCCTACGGCAGTTACTTGATCGAGATCGTCGACCAACTGACGGTCGAGGGCCATCCGGTTAGAGATCTGTTCGAGTTACTCCGGGACGGACTGGACGCTCTGCGTGCCGGGGCGGCGACGGCGAGTTTCCTGCGGGGATTCGAGCTTCACCTTCTGCACCGCAGCGGATACGACCCGCAACTGGCGAGCTGCGACCGCTGCCGCAAGGACGTGGGCACGGCGGCGGCGGTCTTCCTCGATCCGCATCGCGGAGGCGTCGTTTGCGGCCGTTGTAGCGCCGCCGGCCAGGCGCTGGTTCCGGTCACGCCGGCGACCCTCGCTGCCCTGTGCGCCCTCCAGGATACGCCGCTCGCCGAGACGCGATCGCTACCGCTGACCGGCGCCACGGCCCACGAGGCGGGTCAGATCCTCGGCCACCTGCTGGCGCCGCATCTGCAACGCCCGTTGCGGTCGGTGAAGCTGATCGCGGCGCTCGCGAGCTAGGGCCGGGCAAGCCGACGGCCCGCCCGCGCCGAGCCCGGTCACGTCTCCGTGCCGTTGCGGGCCGACCTGACCCAAACGCGGAAGGTACTTCCCGAGCCCGCCGCGCTCTCCACTTCGATGGTGCCGCCCAACATGTCGACGAGGCGCCGAACGATGTAGAGACCGAGGCCGACACCACTGAAACGGCGAGTCACCGAGCTGTCCAACTGTCGAAACGGCTCGAAAATCATGTCGAGGTCTTGCGGGGCAATGCCTATACCCGTGTCCCGGACCGCGATTTCCACGCCGCCCTCTCGCGGTGTCGCCGTAATCGATACGCCGCCGGTGTCGGTGAACTTGATGGCGTTGGTAACCAGGTTCTTGATGACCACCTTCAGCTTGGTGCGGTCGGTGCGGATGGAACGGAGGCGGGCCGGCGCGATCCATTCGAGCGCCAGCGCCGGCTTGTCCTGTTGCAGCGGCTGGGTCTCCTGATCGATTTCGCGCAAGAGCGCGGCGACGTCGACGCTTTGTTCCTTCAGGCTCAGCCGTCCGGCTTCGAGGCGACTGAGGTCGAGGGTGGCGTTGATCAATTCGAGCAACTCGCCCGCGCTGCGGTCGACACGGCGGACGATGTCTGCCTGTTCCGTCGTCAGGTCTCCGTATTCGCCTTCGAGCAACAGGTCGCTGTAGCCCATGATGACGTTGAGCGGCGTCCGCAGCTCGTGCGACATGGTCGCCACGAAGTCCGTCTTGAGGCTATTGGCGCGCTCGAGTTCCTCCACGACGCGGACGTGATCGAGAGCCACCGATCCCAACCAGGCGATGCCCGACAGAATGCGCTCGTCGTAGGTCGACGGGCCGTCTCCCGGCGCTCGGTATTCCGCGGTCTGGAGGCCGATCAGCTCGTCGCCCCGCCGCAGCGCGGCATACGCGGTACTCGACACACCGGACCGGATCGCGAATTCCTGCGGAAGACTGGTCTGCGGATCGTCCCAGACCACGTAAGCCACCTCCCGCATGTCGAGTTTCGCCTCGAGTCCGCCGGCGATCGCCCGGGGCAGGCTCAGAACGCGCAACTCCTCCCAGCCTTCGCGCGAATCGCCGTGTCCGGCCACGACCCGGTACGTTTGCTGCGCCCCGTCGAGAAGCAACGCATGGCTCAGGTCGCAGTGCAGCACCTCGGTGGTCACGCGGCAGAGTTGGCGCAGCAGGTCGGGCCGGCCCAACCCCGCAATGATCTCGCGGCCCACGCGCGCCAGGGCGCCGGACACCTCGGCCTCGCGCTGTTGGGCACGGTAGGCCTCGACCGTGCTGAACCCCATGGCGAGCTGGCGGGCCACGCCTTCGAGGAACTGGAGATCCTGCGCGTCGAAAGGGTCGTCTTCCGCCGCACCGAGAGCCGTTACTGCCCCAACCCCACGCCCCTGCACCACCAGAGGGGCCGCGATCAATCGCTCGAGTTTGAAGCGGGCGGCGATCTCGGCGGAGATAAGATTCTGGGCCTCGATGTCGTTGACGATCAGGCTGTGACCACCGGCAAGCCACTCGACCAGCGGATCGCCCGCGGGAAACTCCAGCTCCGTGGTCGCAACCCGCAGGCTCTCGGGCACGTTGTACATCGCCACCGCTCGGTACGCCGGCCGCAGCGAATCCCAGCAGAACGTGACCATCCTATGGGTCCGCAGAAGCGGGGCGGCGCGACGGTGGACGCGCTCGCAAATCGTCGCCAGGTCGAGACTGCCGGCAATGTCCCCGGCAATCTCCAGCAAGGTCATCTTCTCCTCTTCGGACCGGCGCCGCGCCGCCCGCGCCTTGCAGTCGCGGAGCTCGCGCTCCACCGCGGGTACGAGGCGCGCGAGATTCTCCTTGCTGACGTAATCGTGCGCGCCCGCACGCATCGCCGCCACCGCAAACTCCTCGCCCACCTGACCCGATACGATGATCAGGGGGACGTCGCACCCGAGCGACTGAACGAGCGCGACCGCTTCGGCGCCGCCGAAGCCGGGCAGCACATAGTCGCAGAGAATCACGTCCCAGCGTTCGCGACCGAGTGCCGCACGCAGACTCTCGGCAGTATCGACCCGCTCCCAGGCAACGGCATAGCCGGCCGCCTCGAGGGCCCGGATTAGCAACCATGCCTCGTCCGGCGAATCCTCGACCACGAGCACTCGCAAGGCAGACTGCAAAGGAGATGCGGAACCGTCCACCTGTAATCCGATCGCCGCCATCGCAGTCAAACTAGTACAATCGGCGACCGGCTCAAACCGCAGTTGCAATGTCATTTGCTGTGCCATCCGTCGGTCGCATTGCTCCGGGTAAGCGGTCGTGGGCTCGAATCGACGCGACAATCCCGGCGCACGTCACGAGTTCGCCGCCCCCGACTAGAGCGCACTCACGCTCTGCGGGTTGAGCACTTTTCAAAGAGAAGTCGGAGATTTGGCCCACCGGCCGCCGTGCGTTCGACGAGCTGTTCGCCCGTCCGAACGAGCGGCAATGGAGACCGTGTGATGTCTGGCCGGGCAATTGCTGCAACAGAAATCTCAGAACGGCGGCCGACGGTATGCGGCAGGAACGGCGGCCAGATCGCGAGGCAGGTAATGACAGGGGCCATTGCGGGAGTCTTCCTGAGTCTCGTTACCACTGTGGCAGCGGCAGCACCGGACGCCTGCGACACGGCGGCCCACGGCTACGAGGCGGCGGTTGGGCGGGCGCTGGTGTTGAATGGGATGCTGGCGCGGTTCGACACCGACCGCCTGGCCACCCCGGAAGGGCGTGAAGTCGCACGCCAGTTGTTCGCCCACCACGAACAGGTCGCCCGCCAGGTGCGGGCGGTCATCCTGGTCATGCGGTCCGAGTGTCGCGCGCGCGACGGCTTCGCCGAACTCGATGCCGAATTGCGGCGGATCGAGCCCACTATCGAGAAGCTCGAAAACGAATCGCGCCACCTGCAGATTCTTCTCGACGGCGGCATCGAGATGTAGCCTCCGGCCGCCGGCGGGTGTACGCGCTCGATGCCCGCTGAATCCTCCGGGGCCCGGCTCTTCTGTGGCAAGAGTGCTTTTCGAAATCGCGCCCGGGGAAGCCCCTAACCGACCGCCGCTCGGCGCGGCGGGATCGTCTCCACGGCAGTTCCGTGTTCTGCGGTCAGCGTCGCCATAACCTCGAATAGCCTCGACGCATCGATCGGCTTGGAGACGTAACCGTCCATCCCAGCCGCCAGACAGCGCTCCTCGTCGCCCTTCATCGCATGTGCGGTCATGGCAACGATCGGCAGGTGAACGCCGCTCCACCGTTCCTGCTCCCGAATCGCCGCCGTCGTCTCGAAGCCGTCCATCTCCGGCATTTGCACGTCCATCAGAACGACGTCGAACCGCTCGCGCTCCAGTGCCGCCAATGCCTCGCGACCGTTCGAAGTCACCACCACCGCGTGGCCATGCCGCTCGAGCAGTCGCGACGCCAGTCGCTGATTGACGACGTTGTCTTCGGCCAGCAGGACGCGCAGCGGCCGCGGCTCGGCCGGGTCGGCGGCAGTCGGCAGAGACGATCCCGCCGGGAGGCCGATTCGACCCAGAACTTCCAGCATCGCATCGAGCAACTCGCCCTGACGCAACGGTTTGGTCAGGTATGCCTCCACACCCACGGCACGACAGCGCGCTGCCTCGCCGGCCAGGTCGGCCGACGACAGCATCATGATGGTGGCGGTCGCGAAGGCCGGCACGCGCTTGATACGCTCGGCCAGCTCGAAACCGTCCATTTCGGGCATGTGTACATCGATCAACACGAGCGGGAACATCCTCCCGCCGTTCGCCGCATGCATCAAACAACCCAGTGCCGCCCGCCCGCTGTCCACCGTCGTCGGGCACATCTGCCAGCGGGTCAGCATCTCGTTGAGGATGCGGCGATTGGTAGCGTTGTCGTCGACCACCAACACCGGCAGCTCCCGCAATCGCTCCGCCGGGGCCGGCGAGCACGGGACCGAGGCGGCGGCAAGGGTCGAGATCGTAAAGCGAAAGACGCTGCCGTCGCCGACCGCACTCTCGACCCAGAGGCGGCCGCCCATCATCTCCACCAGGCGGCGCGAGATCGTCAGACCCAACCCGGTGCCGCCGTACTTGCGTGTCGTCGACCCGTCGCCCTGCTCGAAGGCACAGAAGATGTCTTCCCGCTTATCCGGCGGGATGCCAATGCCCGTATCGCGCACGGCGAACTGCAACTGCACCGTGTCGGACGATGCGCCCGCAAACGCATCGATTCTTGCCACCTCGACCACGACCTCGCCGCGCTCGGTGAACTTGATCGCATTACCAACCAGGTTACTCAGGACCTGCCGCAACCGATGCGGGTCGGCCACAATCGTCTCGGGCACCTCGGGTTTCACCTCGACCGCCAGCTCCAGTCCTTTGAGATGCGCGCGCAGCGCGAGGGCACGGACCGCGTCGCCAAGGCAGTCGCGCAGGTCGACCTCGACCGGATCGAGAGCCAGCTTGCCCGCCTCCATCTTGGAAAAATCGAGCACGTCGTTGATGACGGTCATCAACGCGTCGCCGGAGGCCGCGACCATCTGCAAATACTCCCGCTGCTCCGGGTTGAGCGGGGTTTGCAGCGCCAGTTCCGTCATGCCGATGATGCCGTTCATCGGGGTGCGGATCTCGTGGCTCATGTTGGCCACGAACTCGCTCTTCGCCCGGTTGGCCCGCTCGGCCGCCTGGCGCGCCTCTTCGGCCGCTTCCCGGGCGGCCTCCGCCGTGTTCTTGGCCTCGCGCAGTGCGAGTTCGCCGCGCCTGAGTTCGGTGATGTCATGGGCGTTGATCACCACGCCTTGCACGTTCTGGTCGTGGAGCAGATTGGCGGCCGTCGCGCGCAGCACGCGCCACGATCCGTCCCGATGCAGCATCCGTACTTCGTTCGTCTCGGCAAACCCGCGACTCTGCAGCGCCCGCACGAACTCGGCCGCCATCTGCTGCCTTTCCGCGGGATGCACCAGGTCCAGGACACTCCTACCGACGACGGCTTCGGGACTGTACCCCAGCACCCGAGCGATCGACGGGCCGGTGTAGCGGACCGTGCCGTCGGCGTTCAGGACCGCGACCACATCGGAGGCGTCCTCGATAAGCGAGCGGAAGTACTGCTCGCGACGTCGCAAAGCCAGATCGGCAAGTTCGATGCTCGCCAGATTACGCTGCAGCGCGAAGGCAGCGTAAATGGATGCGATCAGCGTGATCGCAAAGGCCAGGAATACGTGATTGACCGCCCCTGCGAGATTGCCCTCGACGGCGTAGAAGTTGCCCAGCGCCGCCGCCCCAGCAATCGCCGCCAGGACGATCTGCGAACGGCCGCCCCAGGGAATCAGGGTGGCGCTGAACATCAGCAGCGGAATGAACAGCAGCGGCGCGCTCTGCACGTCGCCCTTGAGCGTCTCGGTGAGCGCGGTCATCACGCACACCGCACCGACCGCGAAACGAGCCAGCGACAACGTGCGCGACTGCCACGCCGGCCGGCGGATGGCCCAGATCACCGCGAGAATTATTCCCCCGTGCACGACACGGACGGCCATCAATAGCCGCGGATGCGCAAACTCCAGTCCGAACCACCAGTCCCGCGCCGAAAACAGAGCGATTGCACCGAGAACGATCAGCAGGCCGGGAATACCGCGTTCGCTAACCAGCCGATTGGCCTTGGCGCGAATCCGCTCCAGCGCCTCGGCACGAGCCGTGTCGGCCTCCGCGGCGGCAACGCCCTCCGGCGTCACCGGCGCAAGCGATACCGACATCGCCGCCGGGGCACTCAACAGATCGTCGCCGGCCGCAATCGCCGTCGACTCCTCGCCCTCACTACCGCGCACATCTCAGCGGCTATGCACCTGCCATGCCAATGACCAGAGCAATGAAGGCAATCCTGCCACGGCGCGCCAGGTGCGCGCGGCACAACCATATAATTGACGGCTGCTATCGCTTCTGTCCTCCTGACCTCCTGATCCACGATTTCCGAGTCTGCGCGCGCGGCGCGAAGAGATCTTCAGGCCATGGAACGGCTGTGCCCCGCCGTTCGTCCCGAGTAGCCGCCGTCTTCTCAGGCGGCGTATCGAGGGACAGGCTCGGCAGGGGCGAACGGGGAGTTGCGGGCATCGGGGTGCGGGCGGCAGCCCGCGCTAGATTTTGATTTCCGCGTTTGCGCGCATGGCGCAAGGAAATCTTCAGGCCATGGAACGGCTGTGCCCAGCCGTTCGTCCCGAGTAGCCGCCGTCTTCTCAGGCGGCGTATCGA
>JAKLJW010000061.1 GCA_023150935.1 Candidatus Binatia bacterium
TCACTGCACGCGACGGCGGGCACCGGGCCATTCTGCCGGATTGAGGCTGCCCCTCGTGCCCGCCGCGCGTGAGTTCCGGGCGGTAGACAGCCCCAACGAAGCGACGCCAATGCGAGGAGCGACCGTATGGTGAACGCGTGAACCACAGCGAGATCGTCAGCTTCCTTTGGGGCGTCGCCGACCTCATCCGCGACACCTTCAAGCGCGGCAAGTACCAGGACGTCATCCTGCCGCTCACGGTGCTGCGCCGCCTCGATTGCGTCCTGGCGGATACCAAAGCACAAGTCCTCGAACGGCAGGGGCAGCTCAAGGGCAAGGGGCTCGAGGACCTGGACGCACAGCTCCGACGCGCTTCCGGCTTCGCCTTCCACAACACGTCCCGCTACGACTTCGAGAAACTGCTGGCCGACGCGCCGCACCTCGCAGCCAACCTGCGTAACTACATCGCGGGCTTCAGCCCGAACATGCGCGAGGTGCTGGAGAAGTTCGACTTCGACAACACGATCAGCAAGCTCGACGAGGCCGGCCTGCTCTTCCAGGTGTTGGAGCGCTTCAAGAACGTGGATCTGCACCCGGACAGGATCGACAACCCGACGATGGGGACGATCTTCGAGGAGCTGATCCGCAAGTTCAACGAGGCGCTGAACGAGAACCCCGGCGAGCACTTCACCCCGCGCGACGTGGTGCACCTCATGGTGGACCTGATGCTGGCCGGCGACTCCGACCGCATCCGGCGCAAAGGGATCGTCTGCACGGTCTACGATCCATGCTGCGGCTCCGGCGGCATGCTCATGATCACGAAGGAGCACATCACCGTCGGCCTGCGCAAGAACGGCGAGCTGCTGCGGCCCGCGATCAGCCCGAACGCGGAGATCCACCTCTTCGGCCAGGAGGTGAACCCGGAGACCTGGGCGGTCTCGAAGTCGGACCTCTTCATGAAGGACCCGACCGGACGCGATGCCGACAACATCGCCTACGGCACCGTGCTCTCCAACGACAGGCACGCCGGCCGGTCCTTCGACTACCTGATCGCCAATCCCCCCTACGGCAAGGACTGGAAGCGCGACGAAGATGCCGTGCGCTCCGAGCACGAACGCGGCGCCTCTGGCCGCTTCGCGCCTGGCCTGCCGCGGATCAGCGATGGTCAGCTCCTCTTCCTCCTTCACATGCTGGCGCACGCGAAGGAGCCGAAGGAGGGCGGCTCGCGCATCGCCATCATCATGAACGGTTCGCCGCTCTTCACCGGCGACGCCGGCAGCGGGGAAAGCGAGATCCGCCGCTTCATCCTGGAGCACGACCTGCTCGAAGCCCTGATCGCGCTCCCTGAGCAGCTCTTCTACAACACCGGGATCGCGACCTACGTGTGGGTAGTGACCAATCGCAAGGCGCCGCCGCGCAAGGGTAAGGTGCAGCTCATCGACGCCACGTCGTACTGGGTGCCGATGCGCAAGAGCCTCGGCGACAAGCGCCGCGAGATCCCGCCGGAGAAGGCGCAGGACATCGTGAAACTCCTCGCGGAGTTCGAGGATGGCGAGATGCGTCGGATCGCGAAGGACGGCAAGGACGAAGAGGTCGTCGTCAGCCGCATCTTCCCGACCACGCACTTCGGGTTCCGCAAGATCACCGTCGAGCGGCCGCTGCGGCTCAACTTCCAGGCAACGCCCGAACGCATGGCGCGGCTGGAGGAGGAAAAGGGGTTCCAGTCGCTCGCGCAATCGAAGAAGAAGAGCGCTGCGGGAGCGAAGGAGCAGGCCGAGGGGCGCGCGCTGCAGGATGCTGTCCGCAAGCTCCTGAGCGGCCTGCCCGGCACGTTGTTCAAAGACCGCGACGAGTTCAAGGGCGCGCTCGATGCCGCCGTCCGGAAGGCGGGCCAGAAGCTCCCGGCGCCGGCCCGCAAGGCGATCCTGTCAGCGCTCTCCGAGCGCGACGAGACAGCCGCCATCTGCCGCGACGCCGACGGGAACCCCGAGCCCGATCCGGAGCTGCGCGACACGGAGAGCGTTCCGCTACCCACCGGTGACGATCCCGCGGAAGCCGAGGGCGTGCCGGCCAGCACCCGCGCCTTCTTCGACCGCGAGGTGAAGCCCCACGTGCCGGACGCCTGGATCGACACGGCGAAGCGCGACCCCAAGGACGGCCGAATCGGCCTCATCGGCTATGAGATCAACTTCAACCGCTACTTCTACCGCTACACCCCGCCCCGGCCCCTCGAGGAGATCGAGGCCGACATCCGGGCCATCGAGGGCGACATCGTGCGGATGCTGGCGGAGGTGACGGGGGCGAGCACCGGATCGTAGATGTGGCAAAACGTCGGCACTTGCGCGCAGGTGCCGACGTTTTGCCACGACGGGCAGTTCCGAAAGGTCGGGGCTTGTATATAACCCCCGACGTTTCGTATCATGCCGGTACCATGTCGGGAACTGGCAAGGAGCGCGCGCTGCGGCTGATCGAAAAGCACGGGCTCGCCCGCCCCAAGGACCTCGATGCGCGCGGCATCACCCGGGCGCAGCTCTCTCGCCTGGTGCGGGAGGGGCTGGTGCGACGCGAGGCGCGGGGAATCTACGTCGCGGCCCACCATGCGCCCACCGCGGAGCACACGCTGGCGCAGGTGGCCAAGCGCGTTCCCGAGGGGGTTTTCTGCCTGCTCACGGCGCTCCGGCTCCACGGTCTCACTACCCAGTCCCCGGCGGAGGTCTGGGTCGCTCTCCCCGAAAAGGCGCGCCGACCGCGGCTCGACTACCCGACACTGAGGATCGCCCGGTTTGCGGGGGATGCGCTGACGGAGGGCATCGAGGAGCGCCGCGTGGAGGGCGTCACCCTGCGCGTCTACTCGGCTGCGAAGACCGTCGCCGACTGCTTCAAGTACCGCAACAAGATCGGGATCGACGTCGCGGTCGAGGCTCTGCGCGATTACAGTCGCAAGCGCCGTGGCGGAGCAACCGAGCTGGCCCGCTTCGCGCGGATCTGCCGCGTCGCGCGCGTCATGCAGCCCTACCTGGACGCGATCGCATGACGGGCAAGACCAACCTCGCCGCCTCGGTCGCTGCACGCCTGCTCAACCGGGCCAGGCAGACCGGCGACGACTACCAAACCCTGCTCACGAGCTACTGCCTCGAGCGCTTCCTCTATCGGCTGGCCGTCTCCGATCGTCGCGAGCGCTTCGCGCTCAAGGGGGCGATGCTGCTGCGGCTCTGGTCCGACCGGCCGTACCGGGCCACTCTCGACCCTGACCTGCTGCGCCGGGGCGATGGCGCGTTCGACGCGATTCTCGAGGACCTCCGCGCGATCGTCGCGACTCCGACTCCGGTGGATGCCGTAGAGTTCGACGGCGCGCGCATCCGCATCGAGGCGATCCGCGCCGAGGACGAGTACGCCGGAACGCGGGCCACGCTGCCAGCGCGCTGCGGGAAGGCGCGCCTCATGCTGCAGATCGACATGGGACTCGGCGACGCCGTATGGCCGGCGCCACAGATTTGCACATACCCGACCCTGCTCGACTTCCCCGCGCCGGAGCTGCTCGCCTACCCGCGCGAGGCGGTGGTCGTGCTCGGCGACCGCAACAGCCGGATCAAGGACTTCTTCGACCTGCACCACCTCGCGTCTCGGTTCGAATTCGATCGTGCGACGCTCGCGGAGGCGATGCGACGGACGTTCGCGCGTCGCCGAACACCGGTGCCGGAGGCACAGCCCATCGCGCTCACGCGCGACTACTGGGACAACCCCTCGCGCCCGGCGCAAGTGCGTGCGTTCGCGCGACGGGCGCGCATCGACGTGCGGGCCGACTTCGCCGGCGAGTGCGCGCGGACGCTCGACGCATTCCTCTCGCCGGTGCTCGACGACCTCCGCAGCGGGCGGGCGACCACGGGCACGTGGCCGCCGGGAGGACCGTGGGGATGAGCGCGCTGCGGCGCTTCAAGCCGTACCCGGCCTACAAGGACTCCGGCGTTGAGTGGCTGGGGGAGATTCCGGCGCATTGGGAGGTGAAGCGACTGAAGAGGCTTGTTGAGTTCCGAGGCGGGGGTACGCCGACAAAGGACAAGCTCGACTACTGGCGTGGGGACATCCCTTGGGTGTCGCCCAAGGACATGAAGGTGTGGATCGTCGAGGAGACCGAGGACAAGATCACGTCGGAAGCTGTGCGAGAGAGTGCGACGAAGCTCGTGCCCAAAGGAGCGGTGTTGGTCGTCGTCAGGTCCGGGATCCTCGTTCATAGCATCCCGGTTGCGATTGCAGGTCGCGAAATGACGCTGAATCAGGACCTGAAGGCGTTGATACCCAGTGGCACTCTTTCGTCGGACTATTTGGCGCAGTTCGTCTCAGGCATGCAGCGAGAGCTTCTTGTTGAGTGGAAGAAGGAGGGCGCTACGGTCGAAAGCCTGGAGCTCGACCTTGTGGCCCAGACGCCGACATCGCTGCCACCGACTCCCGAGCAGCGCGCCATCGCCGCGTTCCTCGACCGAGAGATTGCGCGCATCGACACCCTCATCGCCAGAGTCCGCGACGCCATCGCTCGCCTCAAGGAGCTCCGCACCGCGCTCATCTCCGCCGCGGTGACGGGCAAAATCGACGTGCGGGAGGAAGCCGCATGAGCTTCGCTCCCCGCTTCACCGTCACGCACCCGATCACCGCGGCCCTCACGCGCATCGAGCGGGCGCGCGGGTTTCTGGAGGCGGCGAAGCTGTCCGAGGACTGGATCCGGCGCATGGGCGAGCGAGCACTGCTGCTCGAGGCGCACCACACGACCCACATCGAGGGGACGCAGCTCACCCTCGAGCAGTCCGAGCGCCTGCTCGCGGGCGAGACGGTGCCCGAGGCCGACCCCGACGACGCCCGCGAACTCTTGAACTACCGCCGCGCGTTCGAGTTCGTCTCGGGCTACCTGGGCCACGGCGGCCCCGTCACCGAGGGGCTCGTGCGCGAGATCCACAAGCACCTGGTCGAGGGCGTGCGCGGTGGCGCGGCCGCTCCGGGCGAGTACCGGCGCGTGCAGAACTACGTCGTGAACTCGGCCACCGGGGCCTTGGTGTACACGCCGCCGCCGGCCCACGACGTGCCGATCCTGATGGGCGAGCTGGTGGCATGGATGAACGAGCCAGGCGGCGTCCACCCCGTGCTCGCGAGCGGCGCGGCGCAGTTCCAACTCGTCCACATCCACCCGTTCTTGGACGGCAACGGCCGCACGTCTCGCCTGCTCTCGACGCTCTGCCTCTACCGCGCGGGCTACGACTTCAAGCGGCTCTTCACGATCAGCGAGTTCTACGACCGCGACCGCCCGGCCTTCTACCGGGCGATCCAGAGCGTGCGCGAGCGGGGCATGGACCTGACCGGCTGGCTCGAGTTCTTCACGGAGGGGCTCGCCACCCAGCTCGACGAGGTGAAGGCACGTGGCGAGCGGACCATCCGCCGGGACGTTCTCGCACGGCAGCACGGACTCTCGGACCGTCAGGCGCTCGCGCTCGGTCACGTGATGGAGCACGGGCGGCTCACGATCCAGGCGTTCGAGGCGCTGTGCCCCGGGAGTAACCGTCGGACGCTGCAGCGAGACCTCAAGACCCTGGTCGAGAAGGGCCTGCTGGCGACCGAGGGTCAGACCAATCGGCTGGAATATGTTGCGGGAAAGGGAGTTGCGTGAACTTGCGACACACTCGCGACACGACTTGCGACAGGCTCACGACAGGACTTGCGCCATGACCCCCGACATCTCCGAGCGCGCCTTCGAGGAGGCGATCGAGTGCGGGCTGCTCCAGTTCGGCCCCGACGCTTGCGCGGGTGACGCGACCGCCGTGCGCGAGACGTCGCCGCCCTACGGCGAGAACCCGCCCGGCGGGTACCGCAAGCGCAAACCCGAGGACTACGACCGCACACTCTGTCTGCTCCCGCGCGACGTGGTGGACTTCGTCCTTGCGACACAGCCGAAGGAATGGAAGAAGCTCGAGCAGCACCACGGCAAGGACGCGGTGCGGGAGCAGTTCCTCAAGCGCCTCGCCGCCGAGATCGAGCGGCGCGGCGCGCTCGACGTGCTCCGGAACGGCCTCAAGGACTCCGGCTGCAAGTTCCGGCTCGCGTACTTCCGCCCCGCGAGCGGGCTCAACGAGGAGACGCGGCGGCTGCACGCGGCGAACCTCTTCTCGGAGGTGCGCCAGCTCCGCTACAGCGCGAGGAACGAGAAGAGCCTCGACCTCGTGCTGTTCCTGAACGGCATCCCGATCTTCACCGCCGAGCTGAAGAACCCGCTCACCGGACAGGACGTCGAGGACGCGATCCGCCAGTACAAGACCGGCCGCGACCCGCGCGAGGGTCGCGGACCCGAGCCGCTCTTCGCCTACGGCCGCTGTCTCGCGCACTTCGCGGTGGATCCGGACCTCGTCTACGTGACGACGCACCTCGCGGGCGCGCGGACGCGCTTCCTGCCCTTCAACCAGGGCAAGTTCGGCGGCGCCGGCAACCCGCCCGTGCCGCCCACGCGGAACGGCTACGCCACCGCCTACGTCTGGGAGGAGACCTGGTCGCGCGACAGCGTGCTCGACCTCGTGCGCCAGTTCATCCACGAGGTCGAGGAGGAGGACGAGAAGGGACGGAAGACCGGGCGGCGCTTCCTCATCTTCCCGCGCTACCAGCAGCTCGACTGCGTGCGGAGACTCGTCGCCGACGCCCGGGCGCGCGGCGCGGGGCAGCGCTACCTCGTCCAGCACTCGGCCGGCAGCGGCAAGAGCTTCACCATCGCCTGGCTCGCGCACCAGCTCTCGACCCTGCACGATGCCGGCGACCGGCGCGTCTTCGACTCGATCGTGGTCGTCACCGACCGCCGCGTGCTCGATCGCCAGCTCCAGACGACGCTGCGCCAGTTCGAGCAGACGCTCGGCGTGGTCGAAAACATCGACACGACCTCGCGCCAGTTGAAGGAGGCGCTCGAGTCGGGGAAGACGATCATCGTCACCACGCTCCAGAAGTTCCCGGTGATCGCGAAGGAGATCGGCGAGCTGCCGGGCCGGCGCTTCGCCGTGATCGTGGACGAGGCGCACTCCTCGCAGTCGGGCGAGAGCACGAAGAGCCTCAAGGCGGTGCTGGCCTCGGGTTCGCTGGAGGCCGCCGAGGCGGAGGAGGCCGGGGCGGCGACGGCCGAGGAGGAGCTGGAGAGCGCGGTTCTCGCCGAGATGGAGCGACGCGGGCGGCTCCCCAACCTCTCCACCTTCGCCTTCACCGCCACGCCCAAGCCGAAGACGCTGGAGCTGTTCGGCGTGAAGCGCGCCGACGGGAAGTTCGGCCCGTTCCACCTCTACAGCATGCGCCAGGCGATCGAGGAGGGCTTCATCCTCGACGTGCTGGCGAGCTACACGACCTACAAGGCGTACTGGCGGCTGCTCAAGAAGGTCGAGACCGACCCGCGCTACGACAAGAAGAAGGCCGAGTACCTGCTCAAGTCGTTCGTCGAGCTGCACCCGCACGCGATCGGCGAGAAGGTGAAGATCTGCGTCGAGCACTTCGCGGCGCAGGCGCAGGGCGAGATCGGCGGCAAGGCCAAGGCGATGATCGTCACGCGCTCGCGCCTGCACGCGGTGCGCTACAGGCTCGCGGTCGATCGCTACCTCGCCGAGCGCGGCTACGCCTTCAAGGCGCTGGTGGCCTTCTCCGGGACGGTGCAGGACGGCGGGCAGTCGTACACCGAAGCCAACATGAACGGCTTCCCCGAGGCGCAGACCGCGAAGACCTTCGAGCGCCCCGAGTACCGCTTCCTGATCGTCGCCAACAAGTTCCAGACCGGCTTCGACCAGCCGCTGCTCCACACGATGTACGTGGACAAGAAGCTCGGCGGCGTGAACGCGGTGCAGACGCTGTCGCGGCTCAACCGCACCTTCGGCACGGAGAAGAAGGGCACGCTGGTGCTCGACTTCGCCAACGAGGCCGAGGAGATCCAGGCGGCCTTCGAGCCCTACTACGAGACGACGCTACTCTCGGAGGCCACCGACCCGAACCTGCTCTACGAGATCCAGACCCGCCTCGCCGCCTTCCCGGTCTACACCGAGGCCGACGTGGAGGCGTTCGCCAGGGTCTACTTCGACGCCAGGGCGACGCAGGACCGGCTCTACGCCGTGCTCGCGCCCGTCGTCGAGCGCTTCAACGGGCTCGGGGATGACGAGCGCGCGGACTTCCGCGGCCAGCTCACAGACTACGTGCGGCTCTACGCTTTTCTCGCGCAGGTCCTCACCTTCGCCGACGCCGACCTCGAGAAGCTCTACGTCTTCGCTCGTCACCTGCGCCGACTTCTGCCCGCCGACCGCGAGACGCTGCCGCGCGAAGTACAGCAGAACATCGACATGGAGTCGTACCGCATCCAGCGGACCGGCAGCGGGAAGATCGCGCTGGAACGTAAGCCGGGCGTGCTCGACCCGGCGGGGAGCCGCACGCCCCACGGCACGGCGCCCGAGGAACTGGAGACCCTCTCGCGCATCATCGCCGAGCTGAACGAGCGCTTCGGCCTGAACCTCGGGCCCGAGCATCGAGTGACCCTCGGCCAGATGATGGACAAGCTCGACGAGGACGCCGCGCTCGACGCCGCCGCGCGCGTCAACACGCGGGAGAACGTGCGGCTCACCTTCGACCAGAAGGTCGAGCACGTGATCCAGGAGATCGTCGACTCGAACTTCGAGCTCTACAAGCGCATCACCGACGACCGCACGTTCGGTGAAGCGGTCAAGAACTTCCTCTTCGATCAGTACCTTCGCGCCCACCGCAACGCCGAGGAACTGATCAAACGGGGCGAGTCGAAGACCTTGGAGTTCAAGTCCACCCTGCGCTGGAGCCTCAAGGATGACCGGCAGGACGACAAGGGCGTGACCCACGCGGCGCTCAAGACCATCGCTGCCTTCCTGAACACCGAGGGAGGCGACCTCCTGATCGGCGTCGCAGACGACGGAAAGATTGTCGGCATCGAGCGCGACCAGCTCGAAAGCGACGACAAATTCATGCGCCACCTCGCCCAGGTCGTGCGCAACGGTCTCGGTGATCGTGCGGGCACCTGTATCGATCCCAGGTGCCAGGTCGTGCGGGGCAAGACCGTGTGCGTGGTGAGCTGTCAGCGCAGTCCCGAGCCGGTCTTCCTCAAGTGGAAGGCGCTCGATGCCGCGCCAGAGGGCGACTTCTTCGTGCGGAGCGGCCCGGGAACGGCGAAGCTGCCTCCCGAAAGCGCCCGGGAGTACATCAGGACGCGGTTCGGGACACCGGCAGGAGAGCGAAGATCCGATGCACCATCGAAAGGGGCTGTCTAACAGCATGCAGCGGATGGCGCTGCGCGCCGCCGCCGATGCCGAGCGTTAGACTCGATCGGCCGTGCGCGGTAGGCTTCGGACCGGAGGTTGGAAACATGAAGGGTGTTCAGTTCGTGATCGACGCCCACGGCGAGAAGACGGCAGTGGTCATCGACCTCAAGCGCCACTCCGATGTCTGGGAGCACTTCTTCGACGTCGCTGTCGCGAGGAGCCGTCAGGACGAGGCCCGGGAGACGCTCGCCTCTGTGAAGCGCCGGCTCCATCGAGCAGGCAAGTTGCGGCGCAATGCCTGATTATGCGGTCGTCCTGGCTCGATCAGCGCGAAAGGAGCTGGAGGCACTCGATCCACCGATCGTTGGTCGTCTCGTCGCAAGCCCGTCGATGCTTGCGACGAATCCACGCCCCGCCGGCTTTCGCAAGCTCCGTGGTCCCAAGAACCTCTGGCGCGTCCGCGTCGGTGACTACCGTATCGTTTACGGCGTAGACGATCGCCGGTGATTGGTCGACGTCGTGCGAATTCGGCACCGTCGCGAAGCGTATGAAGTCTAACTCCGCTTCAGACGACGGCCAAGAGCGAGCCGCGCCTGAGCGGCACGATGTTCAGCTTTGGCCGCCATCCGCGTAAGAACGAGACCGTGAAGCGAATTTTCCAGATCGCCGGATTCCTGGCGTATATCGGATTCCTGGTCGCGAATGGGCAGGCTGACGCCGACGGAGCGGCCGCCAAAGCGGCAGACGAGTTCCTGACGGGGTTGGAGACCTCTGCGCTACATGACGAAGACCAGGGCCCCCGGCCCGCCTCAATCCAGGCGCTCGATGATCGTCGCGTTGGCCATGCCGCCGCCTTCGCACATGGTCTGCAGACCGAAACGACCGCCCGTGCGCTCCAGCGTGTTGAGCAACGTCGTCATCAGGCGCGCCCCGCTGCATCCCAGCGGATGACCGAGCGCAATCGCGCCGCCCTCCTGGTTGACCTTCGCGAGGTCCGCCCCGAACTCCTTCGCCCAGGCCAGCACCACCGGCGCGAACGCCTCGTTCACCTCGATCGCGTCGAAGTCGGATATCTTCATCTTCGAACGCGCCAGGATGTTGTGCGTCGCGGGAATCACGCCGGTTAGCATGATCACCGGGTCGACGCCGCCGAGCGCGAAACCGCGGAAGCGCGCTCGGGGACGCAGTCCGAGATCGAGCGCCTTCTGCTTGTCCATCACCAGGACCGCGCAGGCCCCGTCGGTGATCTGACTGGAGTTGCCGGCCGTGATCACGCCGTCGCCTTTGAACGCCGGCTTCAGCGAGGCGAGCCGTTCGAGGCTGCTATCCGGCCGGATGCCCTCGTCGGTCGCAACCGACTCCTTCTTGCCGTCGGCGTGCGTGATCTCCACAGGCACGATTTCGTTCTTGAACCAACCGTTGCGCGTCGCCGCCGCGGCCTTCTGATGCGATCCCACCGAAAATTCGTCGAGCTCCTGCCGCGACAGCTTCCACCGCTCGGCGATGATTTCCGCGGAAATCCCCTGCGGCACCAAGCCGCCGAGGCCGTACAGATTCTTGCGGGAGTAATCGTGCAGCATGGTCGGTCCGAACGGCTGCCCGGCGACGGCGGTGCTGACGCCCATCGGCACCCGACTCATCGACTCGACCCCGGCCGCGATCACGACGTCGTAGGCACCCGCCATCACCCCCTGGGCTGCGAAGTGCAACGACTGCTGGCTCGACCCGCACTGGCGGTCGACCGTCGTCCCGCACACGCTCTCGGGCAGTCCCGCCGCCAGAGCGGCGTTGCGGCCGACGTTCACGGCCTGCTCGCCGACCTGCATCACGCAACCCATGATCACGTCTTCGACGAGGACCGGGTCGATACCCGTGCGCCCCATCAACGCCTTGATCGGTTCGGCGGCAAGGTCGACGGGATGCCACCCGTGCAACGCCCCGTTCTCCTTGCCTCGCCCGAGAGGGGTTCGTACGGCATCGACGATGACTGCTTCGCGCATGGTGGGAAACCTCCTTTGCAGCCGCTGGGTGTACCCGGAATCCCGCGCGTACTCCAGCCCCCCGGGGACGGTTCCAACGCGCGCGGAGCGCACGTTCCACCTGGACTTCTATCTGGATTTCGGCCAGGGGGGCGCCTGCTCCGGCGGCGGGCCGGAGGCAGCCGGGGTGGACGCTTGGCCCGCCGTCGCGGATCGGTGAAGTCGGCGCATCCGGCCCGCGAATCAGGCGCTGCGCCCGGGCAAGCCGCGCACAAGCTGCTCGTCCGTCGAGCGATGGACATCCTTCAGCCACGCCCATTCCTCTCGGAGCGCCCATCGGCGCAGGTACTCCCAATCGAGCCGACCGCCCTGCGCTTCGAGGACGGCGCGAATGTCAGCCAGGTCCTGCAACAGCCGCTTGCGGTCATGGCGTAGCTTGACCAGCTTGTGGAGAAGAAGATCCTCGGGGGTGACGACGCGGACGCTTACACCGTCGATCTCCACCGCCAGCGCCCGGCGCAAACACTCGCGATCGTAAGCGCCCTTGCTCACGAAAAGATCGACGTCCCAGTCGTCGACGCGGAATCGGACGATATCGGGCAGATCCTCGGCCCCGGAGCGGATGCCGTCGCGCAGGGCGAGGAGCCGGTCGACCTCCTCGGACGGGAGCGAACCACAGAGATCCAGGTCTTTCGTTTGGCGCGGCGCCGCCCAAACACCGACGGCCACGGCGCCGGTAAACGCGGCGTCGTACACCTTGTGGCTCCGGAGCACTCCCACGATGCGCTCCAGGAGAGCCCTCGGCAGCTCAGCGCGATGGCTCTTCACGGTTCGCTCGCCGTAGCACCAGCGAGAGCGCGGAAAGAAGTCGCTCGTCAAGCGGCCGGTCGAGATGGCGGCGCAGCGACTCCTCGCGCCAGCTCGCCTTCCATCGTGTTGGGTTGCCCCAAGCGAATCGCAACCCGCCGGCATCGATCGACGCCGGAGCGGGTTCCGGCGTGGCTTTCACGCTCGGGTCTTCAACTGGGCTTTTCATTCCGGCGCCAGAGTAACCCCGATCCCACAAGAGTGCGAGTGAGGCCCCCTCTCGGCAGTGCGATTCGCCGCCACGCCGCCCAACGTGCGCGGCGCGCGCGTTCCACCCGGACTTCGGCGAAGGGCTGCCTGGATTTCGGTAGAGGGGGGTTGTTATGATCGAGAACCGACAGCCCGATAGCCGGTTCGGGGAGTACGTCCAGCTCTTGCGGGGTGGAAAGGGAAACATGCGCAGGCAGGAGTCGTGTATGCCGCTTGTCGATTGCCGCCGTGTTCGCATTGCCGTCATCCTCGCTCTCGTCACCGCGAGCGCCGGATGTCAGGTCTGGCCGCTGGCCCGCTACCTGATTGCCCCCGACTATCCGACCTTGCGCCGGGGCGAACGCCTCGCCGTACCCGGCTTGCTGGCGCCGGTCGAGGTGACGCAGAAATCCGACGGGTTCTCCCGCATCGTCGCCGCCAACGAACACGACGCGCTCCTCGCCGAGGGGTATGTCATGGCCCGCGACCGGATGGCACAGCTCGACCTGACCCGGCACATGGCGCGCGGCGAACTGGCCGAACTGCTCGGCAATCGCCGGCTCGGCGAACGCACCACACTCGACCTCGACCGGCTGCACCGCTTCCTCGGCTTTCGCGACCACGCCACGATCCTGATCGCCGGTGCGACCCCGCAGGAGCAGGCCGCCCTGGCCGCCTTCACACAGGGCGTCAACGCCTGGATCGAGTCCGGGCCGTTGCCGCTCGAACATCGACTGCTCGGTATCGAGCGCATCCGACCGTGGGCCCCGGAAGACTCGACCGCCATCTACCTCTTCTTGATGCACGGACTGAGCGGCAATGCCGACCGCGAGATCAGACGTCTGGTAATCGCCTGCGGCAACGGTCTCGACGCCATGGAGCGCGTCTGGCCGACCGATCTCGAGTTCTCGACGTACGCATTGCCTCCGGAGGACCTGCGTCCGGAGACCTACCCGGCACCGCCGGCAGTGGTGCCCGAGCTGGCTGCCGAACTGGCCGAGCGCTGCGCCGAGGGCCGGCACGATACGTTCGACCCGGCCGCCCGGCGTGCTGCCGTCGAGCCGGCGGCGGGCTTCGCGTTCGCCGCGCTACCCCTGCTCGCCCAACCGGGCAGCGCGAGCAACAACTGGGTAACTGCCGGTAGCGGGACGCGATCGGGGCGACCGGTGCTGTCGAACGATCCGCACCTGCCGTTTACCAATCCGCCGATCTTCTGGGGTGTGGATCTCGAGTATCCCGGCACTCGGGTGGCGGGCTTCACCATCGCCGGCCTGCACCGCCTCGCCATCGGTCACAACGGCAGCGTCGCATGGGCAACGACCACGAACCACGTCGACCGCCAGGATCTGGTCGTGCACCGCGCCCGGTCGGAAACGCGCCAGGGCGCAACCCAGGCCGGGTACGACGTCGAGGGCACGTTCGTGCCGTTCGGCTACCGCACCGAACGCTTCGGAATCCACGGTGCCGAGCCTGTCGATGTGACCGTGCGTCTCACCCGCGACGGACCGCTGATGAACGACCTCGATCCGTTCGTCGCGGGTCGCATACCGCTGACCGCCATCCGACTCGCGCCGGTCGGCCGGGGTACAGACCTGGACGCCGCCGCGGCAATGAGCCGGGCGCGCAACGCGGGCGAGGTCGCCGCGGCACTCGCGGGTATGGACCAGGGCTGTCAGAACTGGGTCATCGCCGACAGCGGCGGTTCGATCGGCTACCGCAGCCCCTGCGTTCTCCCACTGCGACCGGGTTGGCGGGGCACCTTCCCGGTTCCCGGCTGGCTCGAGCGTTATCGGTGGCCCGGCTTCGTACCGAAATCCGACCTGCCGGCGGCAACCGACCCGGCCCGCGGTTGGCTCGTCACGGCGAACGGCCAGGTGATTCCCTCGAACCGCTTTCCCACCAGCTACAACAACGACGCCACGGCGCCCAATCGCTTCATGCGCATCGCCGGCCTGATCGAGACCGGCCGCCGCAACGGCGGGCTCACGGCGGCCGACTCCGCGGCGATCGCGCACGACCGCGCCGAAGCCAACTGGCCGGCCCTTCGCGCCCGGATCGAGGCTGACTTCTGCGCCGATCGCGCCGGCTCGGAGGCAGTCGTCGCCGCACGCCGGCGTCTTTGCGCCTGGGACGGCAGCATGGACCCGCAGTCTCCCGTACCGACTCTCTTCATATTGTGGAGCAACGCTCTACTGGACCGCGCACTCGCCGACGACGTTCCCGGCGGTGCCGCCGGTCAGGTGTGGCGGTGGGTGCAGGCGTTGGTACAGTTCGAAGCCGATGCGCAGTGGCTCTGGACACGCCCGGACAGCGACCCTGTATGGGACGATGTCGGAACGCCTGCGGCCGAGAGCCGGGCCGACATCTTCCGGCTGGCCTTCGAGGATGCGGTGGCCGAAGGCGAGCGCAAGTATGGAACGGACTTCGACGAGTGGCAGTGGGGTCGTGCGCGACCATTCGTCCTCGAGCACGCCTTCGCCGGCGGCGGCGGAGGAGTCCTCGGCGCGGTGCTGAACAGTTCCCCGTTCGGCATCGGCGGCGGCAACGAGACCGTATTCAAGCAGCAGTTCCTGCGTTCGGACCGGGAGCGCCTGCACCCCGGGGTCGGTCCAGTGGTACGCTTCACGGTCGATCTGGCCGAGCCATGGTCGGCCACCTACTCGATCGCCGGCGGAGCAAGCGGCTGGCCGCGTTCGCCTCACTACGGCGATCGGGTCGCCGACTGGGCGGCCGGACGCGAGCATCCGCTGACCCCGCCGGCGGCACCGACGGACACTCGTGTCACTCTCGTACCCGCCCCGGCATAGGCGCCCGCGAGTTCCGACTGCGGCCAACGTGCCGGCAACGGTGTCGCTTCCCCCGGGTTACCTGGGACCGGGCCTGCCCGGCGGCGCGGATACCCTGATTTACGAATTCCGTGTTTGATCGCATGGCGCGAAGAATTTCGGAATGCGGATTTCGGATTGCGGATGAGGGATTCATGAGTTCCGCAATCCGCATTCCGCAATCCGCAATGGGTTGCGGGCGGCAGCCCGCGCTGATTTACGAGTTCCGAGTTGGCGCGCGCGGCACGAAGAAATCGGATGGGGAGGGCGAGGCTACGGCCGAGCCGCGTCGGTCCGAGGACGGCTCGGCGGGAGCCTCGCCCTCCCAAAGGCACGCCTGGTCAGGTCATGGGTTGCGGGCGGGGGCCGCCGACTCCGCCAGCACGCTCAGGACCCGCCAGTTGCACCCGACGCACCAGATGTCTCCGGTCGCACGCCGGCCGCGATACACGTGGTGGTACGCCACACCGTCCGCGTAAAGATCGCGCCGGATGAACTCGAGCACGGCCTCCGCACGCCGGCGATACTCGGCGTCCTGCGTCGCCTGTGCCAGGTGGAGAAACGCCTGCGCCGCGTAGCTGTTGGTGGACAACGACTCGTACCCCGCCGCGCCGGTCTGCTCGCTGTTCGCAAAGAACGCGCCCCGGACAGGGTCCCACAGCACATCGAGCCCCTGCGCCGCCTCGCGCGCCCGCGCCAGATACCCGGCGTCGCCCGTCAGCCGGTGTGCTCGCACCAGCTCGACGATCATCATCGCATTGGGCAACACCGACACGACCTCCTCGCCCGCACGTGCACGGTACACACGCCGCGCCGCGTCCCATGCCACGCGATCCGCCCCGGCCAGCAATCGGCGCCCCACGTTCAACGGCTCGAACAGCCCGAACACAAGCTGGCCCGGTCGACCGGCCGCGTATTTCATTTGCGTCCCGGCCATCTGCGCGCCGATCACGGTAGGCCCGTAGTCGTACCCGCCCCCGCCGGTGAGCCGATCGATCCGCTCGCAGTAGCCACCCTCCAGAAACGCCGCCGCCGCCGACACGAGCAGGTAGCGGCGCAACGCCCGTTCGGCGGCCGCCGCATCGAGGTCCGGGGCGCGATCGACGGCCGCCTGCAAGGCCGCGGCCCCGAAGGCCATCTCATCGAGGTCGTGCAGATGAATGCCCGACAGGAGTTGCTGCTGACGGGCAACGATCGCGGCCGGCACCGAGGTACTGCCGCCGGCGAGGAGCACCTCGGCGGCATAGCCGGGCGAGTCCCCGTAGTCGTACGCAAAGGCACCGCCGGCGAACGGCGCGTGCTCGACGAGGGTGCCGAGGATGCCATCGAACATCTCGCGGTACGGGAAGTCCCGGGGACGCAGCTTCTCCGCCATGGCAGACACCGCCGGCACCGGCGGCGCGCCGCCGATTCGCATCGGCCGCCGCCCGAGAATGTTCTCGAAGCGCTGTGTGGCGAGGCTGTCGGCGAGCAGGAGCACGTATCCGATCTGCGCTTTGGTAGCGGCCGGCAGTGGGCCGAAGATTTCCGGCCGACCGAGCCAGCGCAGGATGCCCACGGCACGGTCGCGATACGCGGTGTCGCCCGTGTTCTTGAACAACTGCAGAAACGCCCCGGTCAAAAAGGCGTTCGCACGCGCGTCGCTCCGCGCCTCCTGCGTGCCCAGGCGATAGCTGCCATCGCGCTGGCGCAGCTCCTCCAGTGCGGCCGCCGCCGCGAGTGCGCCGGTCTCGTAGCGGACGTCCTCCTCGTTCTCGTACGCCTTCGCCAGAACATAGATGGCGAGCACGTTCGGCCACAGGTGGCGCTCCTCGGGCGGAGCGTCGCCCCGGAAACCGCCGCCGGCGCCGCGCGGCGCATCGAGCACGGATCGCGCGGCGGCTACTCCCGCCGCGCTCCAGCGGCCCGCGTCGGGATCGCCGAGTTCGCCGTAGTCGCGGTAGAGGAGCTGCAGATACGCCACCCATGCGCGTACCCCGAAGGCGCCCCAACCGGCAACCGGCGGCCCGATCGACGCCGGCGTCGTCGACTCGGCGACGGCGGTCAGCGCGCCGAGGTTGCGGCGGATCGTGGCAAGGAGAGTCGGCGTATCCACGAACGGTACGCGGCTCTTCGCCGCATAGAGACCGAGTGTACGAAACGCCAGTGCGCCAGCCGGGGCCTTCTGCTCCAGCGGCGCGGCCAGTTTCACCGCAACGTCGTCGGAAACCTCGGCATCGAGGGACGCAAAAACCAGAGCCGGCCCCCACGCCGCGAGATCGTGATCTTCGTCACCCCACTGCCGCGTCGTTTCGGCAGCGACGCGCCGCGCTTCGATCAGCAGCGGCTGGAACTGTCTGACCGGAGAGGTTTCCGCAAACGCCCGCGACCGCAGCGTCACCGTCTGCGCGCCGAAAACCGGATGGGTGAGCAGAGTCCAGGCCGTAACCGCTACTGCCGTTGCGGCCCAACGCGGACACGGGCGCTGGGGCCTCGCCCTGCGCCGCTTTGCCGCGTCGACGTCACGGGATCTCATGCAAGTCCTTCCGGCAGCCCTCTTTGGCCGCATTATTCTCCAGGCAATCGCCGTAGTCAGCAGGCAGTCGTCAATCTCGCTCCGCTCGGCCGGGAGGCCACAACCGGCCGCCAAAGCCCCGCACCGCGGCGGCCCCTTGCCTTGTCGCCGCCGTTATGGGCGTGAAGCGGCGTCAGGAGGAACGACCATGTCCACCGTAAACACCGTGCTCGGGCCACGGCCCGCCGCCAACCTCGGCATCACTCTCATGCACGAACACCTACTGGTCGGCTGGCCCGGCTGGCAGGCCGACGCCGCCGCCACCGGCGTCGCGCGCCGCGACCTGGTCAAGCTCTGCATCGATCGGATGCTGGAACTCAAGTCGCTCGGCCTGCACACGCTGCTCGATCCCTGCCCCATCGACCTTGGCCGCGACGTCGAGCTGATGGCCGAGGTGTCGCAGGCCACCGGGGTCGACATCGTCTGCGCCACCGGTCTCTACAAGGAAGACATGGGCACCCCCGCTTACTTTCGCTTTCGCGCCCAGTTCAGCGACGCGGTCGGCGAGATGACCGAGAGCTTCGTGAAGGAGCTGACCGACGGCATCGGCGATACGGGGATCAGGGCGGGCATCATCAAAGTCGCCACCGGGGCCCACCGGATCTCGCCTTACGAGGAAATGGTCCTGCGTGCCGCCGCGCGCGCGGCCAACACCACCGGAGCGCGCATCACCACCCACACCGACGAGGGCACCATGGGCCGCGAACAGATCGACATCTTCGCCAACGAGGGCGTCGACCCGAGCCGGGTCATCGTCGGCCACTGCTGCGGCAGCGCCGACCTGCGCTACCACCTCGACCTGCTCGATCGCGGCGCCTTCATCGGTTTCGATCGCTTCGGCATCGAAGTCATGCAACCCGACCGCGTACGCAAGGCGGCGCTCATCGGATTGCTCGGTGTCGGCTGCGAACGGCAAATCGTGGTGTCGCACGATTCGGTCTGGTGCTGGCGTGGCCGCCCGGCGCCTATCGGCGATATCCTCGCCAACTGGAAACCGACACACCTGTTCAAGAACATCATTCCCGCCCTGCGCGACGCCGGCGTACCGCAGACGAAGATCGACGTTATGCTCATCGACAACCCGCGCCGCTTCTTCGGGGCGACACCGGGCTGAATGCCGGCACGGCAACTGTTTCACCGACCGACGGGCCTGCCCGGTCAGGGAACCCCGGGGCGTTTCCCGTCCTCGACGCCCGGTCCCGATGGCGGCAACCTCCAGGGGGGGCGCAATAAATCGGCCAGTGAACCGTACCGCAGAGGCGACGCGTGCGTCGGCTCTACGGGCGCAACCCTCGGCGGACAGCCGGAGCCCTCTTCTCGCCAGGGTCGTGGTGTACACTCCCGTGCGCCGCGAAGGAGAGACGTATGGCCCGGGTGTCGACGAAGTTCCCGACGATCTGCTGGTCACCCTGCGCGAGCAGCCCGCCGAGTTCGCCGAGCGGATAGCCCGCACAAACGGGGTAATTGACATAAGACCCATACTCAGACGTTCCCACCCCTTCGGCCGGACGCGCGAGAATCCCGGATGGAACCTTATACGGCGGGAAGGCCGAACTTGTCCCAGTAGGCAATGCGGTCGAATGGGAGATACCACTGCGGAATCACCCAGAACCCCCACTGGAGGACGCGGTCCAGCGCGTGCACACGGGTCACCAGCGCCTGCCGGTCCGGTGCCCCGATCACCTGCTCGACGAGAGCGTCGACCACGGGGTCCTTGATACGGTCCGCACCGACGCCTGGACTCCCAGCCGCTCGAGGTTCTTCACGAACGGCAGGGCGATGCGTTCGAACAAGGGCGTGTTCAGCAGGATCTCGAAGGCCAGGACGCGTGCGCTGGCGTGTTTTCGGGTCGAGGCTCCAACCCGCGGCGCGGAGAATCTCGTTGGCCTGGCGCATGTTCTCCCGCAGATTACCCGACCCGTCGGTAGCCGGCGGCGGGATTGCCCTTGATGATGAAGCCGTTGAAGCTGTCGAACGTGCCGACCGTCGCCTGCCGAACTTACCCGCCCTTCGGGGCCTGCGGGTTGACGTACTCGAAGTGTGCAAAGTCGGGAGGATACTTGAGTGTGCCGTGCATGGCGATGCCGTGCACGGCGGTGTGTTCTTGCCCCACCGCCGCCGTGACTCCGCACATCAGTCCGACGGCAACGCGCGTCACGAGGTTTTGCAGCTTCATGGGCCCCTCGCGTAGCCGGAGCGGCGTTCGGAGCCAACAGCGAACACTGTCGCCGACAGGGCCACGACAAAGTCGCCGACAGGGCCACGACAAAGTCGCCGACACAGCCTCGATACGCCGCCAGAAGAGGGCGGCTACTCGGCTCGAACGGGTCTTTCGGCTTCAGCAAGACCACATAACCG
>JAKLJW010000062.1 GCA_023150935.1 Candidatus Binatia bacterium
CCAGGACGCCGTCGTCGAGCAGGCCCCTGCCGAGGAAGAGGAACCGATCGAGAACGTACCGGGTAAGGAGTATCCCCAGGGCATCGATGCCGCACAGTACATTCGGCATCTGCGCGACATGGGAGAAACCGAAGGGATCGCGGCATTCCCGCCGCCGGGCACCGATCCGCCCAGGGTCGGTGTGGTCGTGCCGGACGACTACGTGCTGCCCGAGGGCTACGAACGCTACTACCAGTACACTGACGACGGGAAGCCGCTCGAACCAATCCTGCTCTTCTCGCCGGAGTACGAGTTCTTCGACGACGACGGGAACCCGATCCCCGTCCCGGAGGACCGCGTGGTCCCGGCGGACCAGGTGCCGTCGGATCTTCCCGTAGAGATGCTCGATCCGAACCGCCCGCGTGCTACCGGCGGGCTCATCGACCGATCTCCGTAACCACGATCGAGGGCGTCAAGGCGCACTGAGTGTTACGATTCGTGCGTTTGCGCGCACGGTGCGAAGAAATCGCATGGGGAGGGCGAGGCTGAACAGGCCATGGGTTGCGGGCGTCAGCCCGCGCCGAGCGCCGAGCGCGGAGCGTGCGATAGGAGGAGGATCCATTCGTTGGTGTTCTCCTCGGTTGCGGCGTGGTGGAACAGCACCTGCAGCGAATGTCGCCGCGCGAACGGCACGACTTCCTCGGAGGCGAGGTTGCGCAGATGTTGCTGTCCGCCGCGCGGGGCGCGGTCGGCCGCCTCGACCTGCGCCGTCTCGCGCAGGAGCGCAAACGGCGTGCACTCGACGATCAGCAACTCGCCGCCGGGCGCCAGCAGCGCAGCCATGCGCGCCAGCGCGTCGTCCACGTCGGTAACATGGTTCAGCGAGCGCAGACAGAGGATGGTGCCGTAGCCGCCCGGAGCGTCGTGGAACTCCTCGATGGTCGACCGGAAGAAGCGCCCGCGTGGCAGGGCCGCGCGCGCTCGTGACAGGCTCAAAGCATCGGGGTCGAGACCGGTATAATCAACGACCCCGCCGGCGACCGCGGGGGCGAGTTCGTTGCGATACAACTGTTCGCCACAGCCGACGTCGAGCACGCGCCCGCGGAGCGCCGCGACGTAAGCCGCAATCCACTCCTCTTCCCGGGCGTACGGCGGGCCGTCGACGACGACGAAGCGACGGCCGCAGCGCCCGCGCTGTTCGCAGCCCGCGCAGACCGGGTCGGGCCGCACGCGACGCATTCCCTCCGTGAAGTCGTCGAGCACGCCGGGAGCCGCCCGATCGACGAACACGTGGCCGAGCGCATCCTTGATGCGAGCGACTTCCGCCGCGGTGAAGTCGCCGGTGTCGGTAACGTGCAGGCTCAGGCGATCGGCGTCGACGAGCCACAACTGCCGGTGCGGATCGATGCCGTCGGCTACGGCATGCGCGGTACACGCGGCGGAATCGGCGGTCCACGGTACGGACCGGTCCGTGCGGACGAAGTTGAACGAGTTGGCGACGGTCTGCCGGTGCCTGGCGGCACGCGCGCGCACCAACTCTGCCACCGGCCCGAGGCAGCAGGCCGGTGGCGCGGGAGGCAGGAATGCCGGCCGCGGCGGCGCCACGCCCAGCCATGAAAAGGGGGACGTCGCTTCCGGCAGACCCTCCCACGCCAGCAGGGGACGGGCGGTGTCGGCATTCCACTCTCCGAGCGCTGCCGCCGCGGCGGCGACCGACTCCGTGTATTGCCCGTCGCTGCAACCGGCCGGATCGAGCGCAACGACGAGCTGCACGTCGGGCGCTGGCAGCTCTCTCGCCAACGCCTCCAGCTCTCGAACCACGACGGCCATCTCGCGGCGGCCCACGTGAAGAACCGCGTCCACGTCGCAGGCTTCCGACGCCTCGCGTACCCAGGCGCAGAGTCCTTCGATCGCCTGCGCGAAGGCGCCGGGTACCCCGACCGCCGCGTCGTGAGCGTCGCCCACGCCGAAGAGCTGGACCCGCAAATACGCCAGACCCACGCGCCGCAGTCTTTCGCGGACCCGCGGATACACCAGCGGCCGTCCCGTGGTGATCACCCCCGGGGCCCGTCCGGAGGTGCGCACCACCGCCATCAGGCGCAGGAGGTCCGGCCTGAGGAAGGGTTCACCCCCGACCAGGACGACCAACGGTCCGCTCTCGTCGGGCAGAGCCGCGAGTTCCGACTGGAGATCGGCGATACTCGCTCCCGCCGGCCCGCTGGTGGGAGTGATGGGACAGGCGCGGCAGCCATAGCCGCACGGGGCTCCGGTCCACACCAGGAGCGTATCGGAGCGTGGTTTCACACGACTTACCGATGGTGAGGGCGGTAGGGGGTCGGCGACCGTGCTACGCTTGCGGCGCGGACGGCGCGGCGCTTCGCCGGCGCCACAACGCCCATCCCGCGATGGTGGCGGCAACCAGCGCCGCACCGGCAAGTGCCGGCCATCGCGCCGACGCGGGCTCCGGCTTGACCTCCAACATGGTCCACTCGAAACCCGCCTCGCGGGCTCGAATCAGTTGCTCGATCGCGGCAGCGAGACCGGCTGGCGGGGAGCCGCTGCGAACCTGCAGGGCGAAACGCTCGGTAAGGGTCGCGGATCTTGCGGCTTTCGCGGGGTGGGTCAGTTCGAATACCACTTCGCCGCCCAGGCACGCGTAGGTGGCCTTTACGGTGTGGTACTCGACGTCCCCGCCGGTCAACTTGCAACCCTCGGGAAGGGCCGCGCCCTTGCCCACCATGGCGGCCAGCAACTCCTCCTGGCCCGGCGCGATGACGGGTGCCGAGGCGGCTGCGGCCGTGCCCACCAGACCCGGGATCGCCAGTGCGGTGCACACGATCCCGCCGTACACGACGGCCAGTACGCGTCGCCGCCGAGTCACCCTTTCGGGTCCGTGGACCGGATCGATGGCGCGCCCGCCGCGGGCATTGCAGGGCGAGTGTGCGGAAACATCGAGCACGACAGCCAAGTTGCCACAGCGCCGCGGCGGAAGTCCAGCCCGCGTATTCCGCGCCAAGCGTTGAGTCGAGGTGGAACGTGCGCTCCGCGCGCGTTGAGTCGAGGTGGAACGCGCGCTCCGCGCGCGTTGAGTGGAGGTGGAACGCGCGCTCCGCGCGCGTTGGCCGCGCCACCGTACGGCAACAGCACCCCGCAGCGGGGCCAGGTTCCTCTCCCGGCGGGAGAGGTCAGGTGAGGGGATAAGATCGAGTGATGCACGAGCGCCACGACAGCACCCCGCTACGGAGTCAGGTTCCTCTCCCGGCGGGAGCTGAGCCGGACGGAGCCCTGATACGCCTTCCCTGGGCATGTGCTTTGCCGTCGATGCCCTCCGTCGCTGACTTCGCCGCGGCCCCGGGATTCTGGCGCATCATCGGCCTTGCGGTATTTGCCCGCACGTTGGAGGCTTATGGCGATGGGGCGAACCGGTGCCGGCGGTCGTCTGACTGCGCGAGTCAATCCGGCGGCGGTCGCCTGGGTGGGCCTTGCTGCGGCGATCGCACTCGCGAGTGTCGCTTGGTTGGGTTCCTCGCGCGTCGCCCTGGTGGTGCCGCACGACCGGGCGCCGGAGATTGTTGCGCTGTTCGGCGAGGCCTGGCGCCGTCCCACGGGCGACTTCCGGATCGTCGGCGGCCGTATGGAGGGCGGCGTCGTTCGGGTCTTCCTGGCCGCGCCCGGTGTGTACGCGGCGATGACTCTGGAACATGCGCGGGCTCGGCAGGCGGTGCCGCCCGGGGCGGTCGTCGTCGAGCACCCCGGCGGCGACGCCGTCGTCGTCCTCACCTGCGAGCCTGCCTGCGGACCGGAGTCGATCGAGCACCTGCGAGCCCTGGCGACGCAGGTGCTCCTCGGCGACCCCGGGCGACTCTGGGTTACCGCGGCCGGCTTCGCCACGGGCCGCGAACGCGTCGTGGCCTGCGCGCTGGCCGCCGGTGTCTGCGTCGCCGCGGCTCTCTTCGGCGTCGTTGCGCTCTGGCGTGCGTGGCCGCCGGCGGGCGGCGCGCTGGCGGACGCGGTTGCGGTTGGCGGTCTCACCGCGGCGGCGACGGCCCTGCTGGGAAAGGCGTCGGTCGCCAATTGGTACTCGAACAACCTGCCGGGCACCGGCGGCGTGCTCGAAGCTGCAGATCAGAACGGTGTGGCGGGATTCTTTCTGCAGGTGGTCGTGGGGACGGTTGTGCCGTGGACCGACGGGACTCTCTTCGGTCTGAACTTCGTTCTGCACGCGATCGCCGGCGGCGCGTTCTACCTCGCCTTCCGCGCCCTCGCGCTCGCCCGCCGCGAAGCCTTTCTGGCGATGCTGCTCTGGGCGGTCCAGCCACTGGCCGTCCGGATCGGCTGGTCCGATGCGCAACACGTGCAGGTTCAGTTGCTGTTCGCGCTGTTGCTGCTGGTATGGTTGCGGGCGCAGTTCGATTCCAATTGGCCGGAGCGCCTGCTGGGGCCGCTGCTTGCGGCGCTGCTGCCGTGGGTACGGTTGGAGGCAGCGGTCCTGGCGCCGCTGCCGCTTCTGTTCGGACCGTTGGTCGGCGATCGAAGCTGGTCGCGGCGCCTCCTGGACACCGGTGTTTACGGGATGCTGCTGGTGCTGTCGGTGGCGGCCATATTCGAGCTCTTCGTTCGCCGGTACGACATGCCATTGCCCGATCTGTCCCATGTGCTCGCGGCCGCGGGAAACCAGCTTGTCCACCTGCGTCCCTTCACGCAGTTGCTGGCGGTCGGCTCGGGGATGCCGAACTGGTTGCCGCTGCCGATGACGGCGCTCGTCGCGCTCGGGGCCGTGGTGCTGGCTATTCGGCAGCCGCTTCGGTTGGCGGCGGTTCTGGTGGCCTTCCTTGCGCCGCAACTTCTTCTCGACCGGCTGATGAATGCCGAAGGAATGGTTGGGGCGCGCTACTTCATGCCGTTACTGGCATGGCTCGCGATGGTGGCGGGGGCCGGCCTTGCGGCCCTGGCCGCCGGGCTTCGCGACCTCCTTGCGCCGAGGCTGCGGGAGGCGGCCGCGCCGGTGGCGACGGGAGTTGTCGCCGTGCTCGGCGCCGGGGCGGTCGTGTTCGCGTCGATGCCCCTTTACCGGCACGAATACAGCTTTCAGGCGGAGCAGCGGTTCCTGCGTGCCGCCCTGGCCGCGCTGCCGGCGGACGCGGTCGTGCTGCACCTGCCGGTGCGCGAGGACGACGAAATCCGCAACGATCCGGACTGCTGCCTCGATCTGCCGAACAGCCCGCTGGCGTTGGCGTTTCCCGGCCTGCGCTTCGAGGCCATACCGCTGCGCGGCGAGGGCGCGCGGCTCCCTGCCGCGGTCGACGCGCGGACTTATTACTACGAGGGGGCGCTCTGCCATCTCGCTCCAATTCCGGAAAGCGAACGCCGCAACCCGGGACTCAGTGCGATGGTGCGCGAGCAGTGCGCCACACTGGCGCGCGACCCGCGGCTCGAACCGGTCGCCGCCGCGCGGGTGTCGTCGGATGGCTTCTGGCCGTTTCTGCCGCCGGGCGGGGTGCCGGTGCGTTTGCTCCGGGTCCGGCCGCGGTGAACGCGACCCGGTATCCTGCCTGCGTCTGCCGGCATCTGGCGGGCAGCGGGCCGGGCGGAAGCCGCGATCAGCCGGTTCAGCGGACGATGCGGTACATTCCGAACCGCCGCGGGACCGCGCCGGTGCATTCCCCGGGACGTGTAGCCCCGCGCAGGAGGCTGCAATCGAGAAACGTTCCGGCGAGGACTTCCGTTTCGCGTAGCGGCGGACCGGCGAGCGCGGTCATCAGTTGGGTGCACTGCGTCTCCGCGAACCAGTAGTACCGCCCGCCCGTGCACGGCAGGCCCATGAAGAAGGCGCAATGGCCGTGCCCGCAGTCCACCGCATCGGGTTGCTCGAGGAAAGAGGTCAAGCCGACGATCTCGATTTCCGTCGTCCCGGCCGCCGCCGCGACGGCACGGTACTTGGCCAGCAGTTCGATCGTCGAGTGCGATTCGCGAAAGAGGATTTCGTCGTCGGGGACGACCACCCGGCTGACCTCCGGTGGCAGGGCCACGAGCGACTCGCGTAAGAAGTCGTGCTCGGCGATTTCGAGGTAGCGCTGGCGCAGATTCGGCCAGTACAGCGCGGTCAGTGCCGCCGTCCAGACCAGACAGCCGAGCGCCAGCGCGCGCCGTGCGTGGCGCCGCGATTCCCACAGTAACGCCACACCGTAGGCGGCGGCGAGGGTGGGCAAGAGAAGCAGATTCGCATGGAGCCGGGCCAGGGGCACAAAGCCGGCGCCGTAGTCGTGGCGCTCCAGTCCAATGGCCAGCGCAACCACGATCAGGAAGATCGGCGCGGGTAGAAGCGCGAGCCAGCGCAGTGTGCCACGCCCCAATGCGACCGCCGCCCCGGTTGCAACCGCCAGCGGGCCGAGTGCGAAGACCGGATTGGCAACCAGTTCGAAGACGGCTGCGCGCAGGCCTTCGGATATAGGAACGACGCTCTGGAAGGCCCGGTTCGAGCCGAACGCGGCCAGCAGGTAGACGCAGACGAAGACGGCGAAAAGCAGAGCGGCGGGCACGAGCGGGTAAGCGTTCACACGGCGCCGTTCGGCGGCGAGGTAGACGAGCGGCGGCACCACGAACACGAAGTTCTCGTAACGGACTTGCGTCAGCAGGGCGGTGCCCAGTGCCGCTCCCCCCGCGGCCAGCGTCCGTACCCATGCGGGGGCCGCCGTCTTGCCGATGCCGATCCAGAGCAACAGATAAGACCATACGGCGAGCAGCGACGTGCTCACCGGCAAACCGTCGGTGGCCGTGAACAGCAGGTGCAGCGGTTGCAGCGCGATCAGCAACGCGGCCGCGACGGCGAAGGCGCGTTGCGCCGGTACAAGGCAGCGGCACAGAGCGTAGACCAGGGGGACGGTGAGCGTCGATGCGAACCGGTTGAGAAGAATGGCGGTCTCGAGACTTCGCCCGGCCCACGGGTACACCAGCGAATACAACTGCGCGGTGGCGAAGTGCCCTCTGTACCCATGCAGGATGCGGCTGTACCCGATGCCGCCCAGTGCCGTCAGGTTGTGCTCGACCGCAAAGCGCAGCGCTCCGGCAAGCACCGACAACGCCAGGATCGTCCATACTTCCACGCCCGCGGGGCGACGGTCGCGTGACCGCATCGCGGCGCATGTCCAGACAATGGTGGCCGCAGAGCACAGGACGAACAGAAGAATGTCGATCCGCACCGTTAGCAGCCAGAACGGGTGATCGTCGCTCCCCCTGCCGAACAGAATGTCCAACCACCCGATGACCGTGTGCACGCGGCGATCCTAACCTCAAAGCGCGCCAGGATTGAACCGCGAACGACGCGCCGGCGGCGCTTTTGTTCGCGGCCGGCGGCGAGTACGATCCCGGCGCGTTCCGATGCTCCCCGTCTTGCATGGTCCGTGGCTCGCCGGAGCCGGTTTGGTGCTGCTGCTGATCGCGGCCCGGCGGGGTCTGCGACCGCACGCGGCGACGCTCCGTTTCCTGGGTGCGCTGACACTGGCCGCCCTCGCTCTGCGTGTCGCGGCCGGATTGTGGGGACCGTTACACGTCAACGGGCAGGGCCCGTTGTGGATTCGCGGTGCCCTCGAACCGGCCGCGCTCGTCGGTTACGGCCCTGGTTATTTCGAGTTGTTCAACTGGGCGAGTCGCCTCGGGTGGACGCCGGACGACGGTGTGTTTGCCGCCAATACGGCGCTCTCGGCTCTCAGTCCGGCTCTGCTGTATGCGGTCGCTCGTCTGGTCGGGGTCGGCAGCGGCGGTGCGGCCGCCGCCGCTCTGGTGTTGGCGGCCGACGGCGTGAGCGTGCGCACGGCGGCGAGCGAGGGCTATTTCACCGCGCTTATCTTTCTGGTCCTCGCCGTGCAGGCGGGGCTGGCGCTCGCCGTGCGGAGCGAACGCCGCGGCGACGGAGTTGGGGTTGGAATTGCCATGACCGCCGCGGCTCTGCTGGCGGCGGCGGAAGCCCGGGTGCACCCCGCCGGTTACCTGCCGCTGGCGCTCTCGCCGCTGGTGGTGTTCGGGGCCGCACAAAGCGACGGCTGGGTCGTGCGGCTGGCACGCACGTGTGCTGCCGGTGCCGTTGTCGGCGGCGCGGTGCTGCTCACCAGTGCCGGTTCGGTCGTGCAGGCGTCGGCGGCGTCGGAAATGACTCGGCAGGCGCTCGCCAATCTGGTCGAGCCGCAGGGGCGCGCGATGCTGGCCGTGTTGGCGGGTACGCTGGTTGTCCGTCTGTGGGCGGTGCCGCCGTGGTTGCCGCTCGTCGGTGCGGGGTCGCTGATATTGATGCTGGCTACCGGCGGTGCTTTCCAGCAGCATCCCCTGTGGGCGCTGTGCTACCGGCGTCTGTTCGTGCCGGGCTTGCTGCTCGGCGCGGCGGCGCTGTGGCCGGCGCGCCTGCAAAGCCTGCCATGGGCCTGCGCCGCGGCGGCGGCGGGAACGATCGTCCTGTTGCCTCCGGCATTGCCGTACCTGCGCGTTCGCACCACGGAACAGCTCGAGTACGCATTCTTGAAGGATGAGTTGCGGGACGTGTCTCCGACCTGCACGGTCGCCGCCGTGAGCCGGGCTGGCCGGCGAATGTGGGAAATCCCGAGTTACCTTACCGGCGGCGGCGCGGCGCCTGCGAGCGGCGGTTTGCGTGCTCTCGAAGATGCCGGCGATCTGGCCCTCGCCGCGGGGGCGGGCGAGTGCCTCTTGTACGTTCGGGGGTCGCTGTGCAGCAGCGCCGAGGGACGGCCGCGGTGCGCGGCGGTGGAAGCCAATGTGCAGCTCGAGCGCCTGGCGGGTCGAACGTTCCCGGCCCGGCCGAGTTACGTGGGTCTACCGTACGACCGGCCGGAAGTGGAGGTGACGGTCTTCCGTGTCGTTACCCGGGAAAGGCACGCAAAGGCCGGGCTGGCCGCGGTCAGCGACGGCGCGGCCATCACCCCGGCTTTCGCCCGGGCGCTGTACGAGCGGGTGGTGCCGTTGCGAGCGGCGGACGGCTGTCGCGTGATGCGGCTCGATACGAGCCGGTTTCGCATGACTATCGGTCTGCGAACTGGCGCCGGTGCCGAACAGGCGATCGAGCTCGCGGCCGCGGCACCGTCGGCCGCCGGCCAGCGCAACGCAGGTGTCTGGGCCCTTGCGGTCCCGGTGGAAGCGGAACGCGACTGCGGCGACACGTTGGCCGGCATCGAAGCGGTCCTGCGCGAGATCGAGGCGCCGGCGGCCGTGGGAACGATCGACCCGGGTGCGCAGCAGATCGACCCGCGGTTGATGTCCGCCGCCGGTGGGGTCCTGCTGATGCTGGCGGTAAGCATCCGGCATCTCGCTCCAGGCGGCGGCCGTGGGGTGCGATGTCGGGCGAGCCGGAGGAAGTAGCGCGGCGCACGCCGCCCGATGGTGTGCCGACCAGTCGGGGTGCGGCAGTCAGTCACCCGGGTGGTGGAACGTGCGCTCCGCGCGCGTTGAGTCCACGTGGAACGTGCGCTCCGCGCGCGTTCGCTGCACATGCCGCCGCCACAGCACGACAACACCACCCCGCCACGGAGTCAGGTTCCTCTCCCAGCGGGAGAGGTCAGGTGAGGGGATGAGATCGAACGAGGCACGAGCGTCACGACAGCACCCCGCCACGGAGTAAGGTTCCTCTCCCAGCGGGAGAGGTCAGGTGAGGGGATGAAACGAGGGCGTCGCCCGGTATGTGTGTCGGCGCCGATGATCTCGGGCAGTTCGTGGCGCGATCGGGTCAGTCTCCTGGCCGCCGCTGCGCGGTTCGGTCGCATCCCCTCACCTGACCTCTCCCTGCGGGAGAGGGACATGACTCCGCGGCGGGGTGCTGTTGCCGTGGCACAGCGAGTGAATCCCCGCACGCGACCTCTCATGATCCGGCAGTGTCCGATTTGACCAGGTTCCTCTCCCGGCGGGAGTCGAGTCGGCCAGGTGGAACGCGCGCTCCGCGCGCGTTCCGCTGTAACCGACCGACATTGCGGCTCAGCTTCGGCCCGGCCGACCTCCAAGCTTGGAGCCATATCGGAAGGGCCGGCGCCCCGGCGGCCTCAGGGTGTCCAGCGGTACAGCCCCGCCTGCGGGGGCGCGCCGTGGAAGAAATTCACTGTTGCCCTCGGCGACGTCGTCGTCTCCGCCACGAGTTCGAGACGCCCGACCGCGCGCACCTCGTTGCACCGGCGCCGCAGGTCGTCGGCGGCGCGCTCGGCACGCTCGTGCACCCTGGAATCCAGCGGATCGTCCGCAATTCGGCAGGCGGCGCCCTCGTAGTAGGCCAGGCACCCGGGCCGATCGTCGAATGCCGACGTGGCGGGCCGAGGCACGGATGCGAACTGCAGATCGGGGTAGTCGAGCAATAACGGCGAGCGGCCGATGTCGAGACAACAATCGAGGTCGCGCGGATAGGCGGCCGACCGCAGCGGCACCTGGTAGACCCGGCAGCCGGCCGGCAGCGCGGCCAGCGCCCGACGCAGGAATGCGTACTCGTCTTCGAACGCATACCGAACCGCGTATGCGGAGCGGGTGTCCACGCCGCTCCAGACAGCGAGAGCGGCAAGGCCGGCCGCGGTCACCGCCGTGCGGTATCGCGGCGGCACCCAGGGCGGCAGCGCCGCGAACCCGTATCCCGGAAGAATCAGGAAGATCGCAATGGCGAACAGGAAATAGCGCGCCCCGAGCAGCTCGTCCGTGGTTAGCAGGCGGCCGAGCCCGACGAACGAGAGCAGCAACGTCAAGAATACCCGCAACAGAAGCAGGGGCCTTCTAACCGTCATCGCGGCGGCGCCGATAAGCGCGAGCAACGCGGCGGGTAAGGGCAGCCACCGCGGATCGGTCGTGGCCAGAGACCAGAACTGCCACACGAACAGACGCGCAGCGAGAGCGTGTCCCTCGGGTTGCGGAAAAGGATGGTGCGACGGAAGCGCGACGAATCGGTAGGTCACGGCCAGAGCCGCCGCCGCCGCCGTTGCCATGACCGCCGCGCGCCACCACAATGCCCGGCCGTGCAGCCCGTCCTCGCGTTCGATCCGATCCCGAAGCAGGGGCCAGAGCAGCGGTGCCGCCGCCGGCACCGCCATGTCGACCCGGGTGACGCACACGGCCGGGAACAGCAGCACCGCCATCGCCAACCACAACCGATCTCCGCCGCGAGCGGCGATCAACCAGGAGAGCAGCAGGCCGATACAGAGCGTCGAGGCAAGCACGTGCTCGCTCGGTGTCGCCGACAGACGGGCGTGGAAGGGCGCAACTATCAGGAGCAAGGCACTCGCCGCCGCCGCGACCGGGTTTACCCGCAGCTCCCGCAGTACGCCGACCAGCAGCGGTACCGCGAGGGCACCCAGGAATATCTGCGACACCGCGAGCCCGCGCGGCCCCCAGACACCGAGGTCCCGGAGCAGCGCCTGCAGAGCGAAATAGCCGGGGCCGAACCGCATCCACGGCGGCGGCCCGATCGCAGGCAATACCTCCGCGTACCAGTTGCCGAGGGAGAAGGGCAGGGCGGCGCGCACCCCGACGGCTACGAGGAAGCCCACCACGCCTACCGCTACCCAGTACGCGTCGCAGCGACGCGATTGCCTCAGGCGGCGCAGCAGGATGACGAGTGCGACAACCGTGATCGCCACGAAAAGCAGCCGTGCGAAGCGGAACAGCGGGTCCGACACGCTGCCCGTCGCAGCGCCCGGTTGCTCCGCGGCGAGCGCGTCGAGGAACGCGGCGATCCGTGGCGCGATACTCGGACAGCTCTGCGTGAGTTCGGGCGGCACTTCGACCGCAAAGGCCCCTGCACGCCGCGTGGCCGTGGATGCACAGGCGGCGGGCGCGGCGGAAAGGGGAGGAAGAGGCGTGCCGCCGCGCGACCAGAGCGCTTCGATCCAGGTTTGATGTGTCCCGAGGCCTTCGAACTTGCAGTCAGGTTCCGCCGCAGGATGGTTGAGGATGTCGAACAGCACCCGCGCTGTATCGGGGGCGATCCCGATCTCGCATTCGGCGGTTTCTTCAACGCCGGCGCGGCTAACGCCAGCGAGGAGCGTTGCCGTCAACGCCGCGACGAGCACTAGTACGTGTGCCGTCCCCCTGACCTTTGCTGCGGGCTCGGACAGCACGATGGTGGGTCTACCGCGGCGTTAGCCGCAGTGCAACGCAACGATACCGACCGGCATTGCCCCTGACGCCGAGCGAACAAGAATGGCCGCAGATGAACACCGACGATCTCAGTGCGAGCCACTGTCCGCGGCCCCGGCCGTGCTTGTGACGGGTGAACTCGGACGATAGAGTGCCGAGCGGCGAAGCGGCACATACCTTCAACGATTTGCAGATGAACGGTGGCGGCTTGGAAATGACCTCGCACCCGTGGCTGCCGGCGTCGGCTGCGACCGCGGCAAGAGTGAGGCGGGCCCGCGCCAGTTGCGTGCTGCGCCAGCTTCCCACCGTCACCGTGAAATGGCTCGGCCGCTACGCCGCCGCATGGCCCCCGCTCGTGGCGGTGCTGCCGGCGCTGCTGCGCTCAGACAGCGGGCGCGTGCTCGACGCAGTCGGCCGGGTCGACGTGCTGCCGGCCCTGCTCGCGCTCGCCGACGGTCCGGTCGACGCCGGGCGACTCGAACGCGCGCTCGTAACGTTGTGGCTCGCGCTCGCCGGACATCCCGGCCTGACCGCACCGCTGGCGCTCCCGGGTCCGTTCCGCGAGTGCGTCGTCGATCCGACCGTACCTCGTCTGCTCGATCTCGGTGACGCGCGCGGGCTGGCGGCAACCGCCGCGGGCCCGGTCGTGATTGCGCGGGCCGGCCGCGCGCCGATCGATAGGTTCGTGAGCGCGGTCCTGCCGGCGGCGAACGATGCCGTCATCGTCGACGAGCGGTTCCGCGTCCCCGACCCGCAAGTTGTCGCCCGTGTGCGGGCCGCCCTCGGCGCGGTTGTCTCCGTTCTTCCCGGCGGACGACTCGAGCGGGTGACGATCGGCGGGGGCGAGGCGGTCGACGGTGAAGCCCGCGTTGGTTCGGACGCCGACCCTGCCGCGTTGCTCGCCTCGGTGCAGGCCGCCTTCGTGAGAGCGGCGGCCACGGTCGACCCGGTCGCCACCGACGGCGGGTGTATGGTCGAACACGGCAGGCGTTTTTCACCCGCGGACGTCGTCGCGCGCGCCAGCGGTAACGCCCTGGCTCTGCCGTGGCGCCCGAACCGCGACACTGCCATGGCTGGCGTTATCGACGACCTCGAGGATTTCGCCGTCATTGCGGCGGCGACCGCGACAGGTGCCGATCTGATCGCCGCGATTCGTGCATTAGCGGAAGGCGGTTCGACGGCGCCGCGCCGCGCCCTGCTGGTCAACATCGACGCCGACGACTTCGTGTATAGCTACCAGTTTGGCCGCTCGGTCGAGCGGCGCTGCGTCGAGCGGGGTCTGCGCCTGGATCGGGTGGCGGTAAATCCCGGCTGGCGCCGCGACCTCGGGGGCGAACTCGGCGGGCAGGTGCCGGCGCCTTTTGCGGATGGGACCGAAACCCTGATGGAGGCCGAAGACGATCCGTCGCTGGCGGCCGCCCTGCGACGGCTGTCGGTGCGCGGTTACGAGGTGGTGGTGGTAAACGTGCGCCCGCGGTTGTTCTTCGACCTTGCCGCTGCCGGATTGCTTGCCGGGCGCACGCTGGTCTGGGACCGCCACCTGCACGACGGCTTTCGCGAGGAGAACGCGCGCCGCGGTCCCGTGCGGCGCACACCCGAGACGTCGATGCAGGTCTGGAGCACGTTCGGCGAATCGGGGGACGAGTTCAAGCAGATGTTCGTCGACGCGGGCGCAGAGCGCGTCTGGGACCATGTCTGGCCGATGGACCTGGAGTTCTTCCGGTCCTCCGCGACGCCGCAGCCGGGGCGGGTGTTCGCCGGCGGCGACAGCGGCCGCGACTGGCCGCTGTTTATCGCGGCGATCCGTGACCTGCCGTTCGACGTGCAACTGGTTACGGGGCGGGCGCTGGCGGACCTGCCGCCGCAGGTCCGGGTCGATCCGCGGCTGCCGCTGTGGCGCTTCCGCGACGCCATGGCCGAAGCTTCGATCACGGCGATTCCCTTGCTGCCGGACGGGCACGCGGCCGGGATTACGGTGCTGGCAATGGCGATGGCGGTGGGCAGCGCTGTCGTTGTGACCGACACCTGGTGGATTGCGCAGTACGTGACCGACGGCGAGCAGGCGCTGCTCGTGCCTCCGGGCGACGTCGCGGGGTTCCGCGCCGCGCTCGTCCGTGTGCACGAGGATGCGGCTCTGCGCGCCCGTCTGATCGCAAACGCCCGCCGGCGTGTGGCCGGCCTGTGCGACCTCGAAGCGTTCACGCGACGTATGTTCGCTGGCGTGCCCTGAGGCAAGCGGGCACATGGGTGACAGACGTGGTGGAGCGGGCGCTCCGCGCGCGCTCTTGCTTCCACCCTCACCCTGAACACGCGCCGTATGCGCATCCTCGGCAATCGCAATACAGCGCGGGCTACCGCCCGCAACCCGATGCCCGGAACTCCCCGTTCGCCCCGAGTAGGAGCCCTTCCCCTGGGGTCCGTATCGAGGGGCGCGGCCCTGCCGAGCCTGTCCCTCAATACGCCGCCTGAGCCCTTCGATACGCCGATTGAGAAGACATCGGCTACTCAGGGCGATCGGGCTATCGAGACGGCTGCTACTCGGGACGAACGGTGGGGCAGTGCCGTTCCATGGCCTGAAGATTTCCTTGCGCCGTGCGCGCACCCTCGGGAATCACAATTCAGGGGCGCACGATGCCGTTCAACTCCTCGTGCAGCCAGCGCGCAATGAGCGCATGTCCGGCGGGGCCGTAATGCGGGTCCGCCGGGGCGTCGAGGAAGACTCGTTCGCCCCGCTGCGCTGCCGCCGCCAGGACGCTTCCCGGATCGAGCGCGGGTATGCCGAGCGCACGCGCCACGCCCAGGAGCGCCGGTGCGGCGTGCGGCGTCGCGGGGTTCTCGATCCATGTGCGTGCCGGCAGAACGACCACGACGAAAGGCACGCCGCGCGCGTGCATCGCGTCACGCGCCGCAGCGAGAATCGCGGCCAGGTGCTGCAGCGCCGTCTCCTCGGACTGCCGCGCGGTCAGGGGTTTGTTGGGCATCGTGTTGACAATGGCGGCCGCGGCATGCGCGGCGGCCGTGGAGTGGGCTGCGAGGGCGCGAAACAGGTAGGGGGGCGGACTGTTGTATCGCAGCCATGTGCTTCCGGCATTGGCGAAATCGATCGGCACCGCGGTTGGACAACGCCGTGCCGGTCCGCCCGAGCCGTACACGAGCATGGAGTCCCAGCGGCAGCACGGGTAGGCATCGTCCACGCCGGCAAGGTCGTTGCCCTCGAAGATGTACATGACCCCGAGGTCCAGGTCGTGAGTCGCCAGCCATTGCTCGAGGAGGAGAAGGTACGCGTCGGGAGCGATCCCTGGAACGGCGCCATTGATGTGCTGGACGTCGGGTTCGAGGTGTTCGAGTACGGCGGGGAATGCGGCGTCACGGGGCAGGCTGATGCCGAAGGTCATCGAATCGCCGATGTGCAGCACGCGCCGCGTTGCCGCCGTTCGTGGGGTGAAGTTCGCCGGTACGATCACCTCACGCTCGCTGCGAACTTCGAGGATGCCCGGATACGCATCGCCGTAGACGGCGACACAGACGATCTCCTTGCTGCGGAAGTCCCACGAGTGACTCCGGGTGGCTGCCCGCAGCGCATCGGCAAGCAGGAAATGAGGCCCCTCTTCCGCAGGAAACCCCGGCGGCGGCGGCAGGAAGGCGGCGCTGGCGATTTCCAGGACGACGAGGCTTACCAGCAGCGAGGCCGCGGCCAGCGGCGCGCCGCCGGGCCGCGCGAACCCGGCGTGTGCCGTCCATGCGACGCCGGCGCCGAAGAGCAGTCCTTCGAGCCAGGCGTCCCACAGGCCGATGACCGGGACTCGCAGGTCGAGTTGCACGAGTACCACGGCGGGCAGCGCGAGCAGGGCGACGGCCGCGGCGACTCCGCCGAACCGCCGGCCGCGGAGGCGGCGGAGGACGATACCGAGGATGGCTCCGGCGGCGATTGGCCCGGCAAGGAGCGCCGCGAACGTCACCGCGACCGACAAAGCCATGAAGCAACTTGACATTGCGGTGCACGGACGGGCAAGGCCGAAGAGGAGGGCGGTGCAAGTGCGGCAACGATCGGAAGTCGAGTGGCGACCATTCTGACAGCGGCGGCCGTGCTCGTGGTTCCCATGGCTCTTGGCGCCGGTACCGGTGTGCTGATGCGTCGAGGTCTGGGTCGCCGTATCGCCGGCGTGTTCGGCGCGATCGCGTGCGTGCTGTCGCCGGCGGCGCTTTTCACCGCGGCGACGGTGTACTTTCCGATTGTCGGTCTCTGGGACGGCGTCACGGTTGGGGTGCTGTGTGGTGCGGGTATGTTATTCGCGGCCCACCAGGCTTTCGCCGACGTTCGCAACGTGTGGCTGACCTGCGGTGCAGTGGTGGCCGGGTTCGCGGTGCTCGAAGTGGCGGCCCGGCTGTTTCTGGGCGTGCCGCCGGCATTTCCCGTCGGCGATGGGCCGCACCTGCTGCTGAAGCACGCCTTGCGCACGACTCCGCCGGATGCGCAGGCGTTCCGGACGGAGGGGGTTCCTTACGCGCTGGCCCGCGACGCTCTGCGCGGCGACCTGGCAGTTCCGGGGGAGGCGCTGGAGCCGGCGGATAGGCCGCCGTCGGTGATGGTCACGCGGGAAATCGTGTGTTCGATCGTTTACGGGCCTGCTTATAAGGGCCTCATCGATGTGCGCCGTGAGCCGTCGGTCGTGTTTCCGGAACGGTTCACGCCACGGGCCGGAACGGCGCCGCGCGTCCTGCACATCGGGGACTCGTTGGTCTTCGGCGCCAACGTGGCGCGAGAGGACACGTTCGTGGCCGGCCTGCGGCGGCTCGAGCCGGAGATCGAGCACATCAACGGCGGCATCTCCGGAATGGCTCCCGACGATTACCTTGCCGTGCTGCGGAGCTGGGTGGCCCGCCATCGCATCGATCTGGCGGTTATCTACCTGTTTGCCGGCAACGATCTGGCCGGGCTCGATGCACCGCATCCGTGCTCGAACTGGCAGTCGCTGCTCGTCTACGACGACGGTCAGGCGCGGCTGCGGTTTCCCGCGGGCCCGCGGAGCGAGCCGGAAATCGGTTTGCGGTGGTTGGCGATCAACAGCCCGCTTCCGTATCTCGGACGGGTGTCGATTGCGGCGCATTCATCCGCTGCCGCGTTTCTGGGTAGCGCCCTGGCGTCGCTGGCCGAGCGCGGGGTGCACAGAGACCCGCCGGAGATACAGTTCCAGCACATCGAGCACATCCTCCGTTCGGCCCGCGACGAGCTGGCGCGGCGGGGCGTGGGTCTGGTCGTCGTCGCGCTGCCGCATGCCGGTTCGCTACGCGGTGCCGAACCGTGGTTCGAGAGAGAAGTAATGGCCATTGCGCGGCGTCTCGGGCTGCCGGTGAGGGATGCCACCGAGCCCATCCGCGCCGCGCTGGACCGCGGCGAGAACCCGGTGCAGTCCGACGGTAGTCATCTCAACGAAACCGGCCATCGGCTGATGGCGCAGTGGCTGCACGACCGCCACGTGGCACGGCCGTCTGCCGGGGGCCGGTGACGCCGATCATGGCGCGGGTTCAGCAACGCCTGTTGCTTGTGTGCGCGGGCTTCGGGTTTGCCCTGGCGTTGCTGGAAATCGCCTTGCGATCGGCGTTGCCGGGCCCGGTGGCGTTGCACGTGCAATGGGGTACTCCCGCCGAGGAAATCGAGTATCGGGTTCGTCGATCTTCGCGCGATCGGTACGGGACGGTCACCTTCGACGCGTCTCCTGTCACTCGGGCGCGCGCACACCCACGATCTGGAAGAATCCGAGCTCGAACGGGCCGGCCGGGCCGGGGAAGTACACGCCGTTGGTCCGGGGCTGCCCGGGTATGTCGATTACCCGTAGCGGGCGCATTTCGTAGTGACGGCGAATATCGAGACAGCGGTCCCGCAACGGCGCCGCCGGTTGAATGCTCCTGTCGTTCGAGAAGTGGCAAGTCATACCCTGATAGAAAAACAGGTTTGGGGCCGGCTCGGGCCAGGGCTCGGTCACGCCGACGTCGGGGATCTGGTGGAACTCGATCCGCGCCGGGCTGCGTTCGAGCAGGAAGCGCGGGAACGGATCGAACCAATCCGGCGGCGTGGAGAAGCCCGGTGCGTGGAGCGCGATCAGACGCGCGTTGGCCGGGAGCAGCGGCAGGGTTTCCCCGATGAACGCGTGTTCCAGTTGCTCGTCCGTGGGCGTGGTGACGAACAGCAGATTACGCCAGGCGCCGGCCGCGAACGCCACCGCGAGGATGGCGGCAGCGAAGGGAACGAAGCGCCAGCCCGCGCCGACGGACAAGAGCAACGGCGCTCCGGCGGCCGCGATCGCCACCAGCATCATCGCCAGCAAGGCTGTGCGCAGCATGGTGCCTTCGTTGCAGAACACCGACAGCGGCAGTTCGACGAACGCAAAGGCGACGGCAAGCAGCCAGAGATACTGCCGGCGCGCGTGCCACGCCCCGTAAAGCATTCCGGCCGCGAGCATGAAGAGAAGGACGACCGGGGTGATCGCGGGATCGCTGCCGATCCACGAGCGCCAGAACGAGCCGAGAGGGAGCCAGCCGCGGAACTGGTAGGACGATCCGAGGGCGCCGGCCGCGCGCTGCACAAAAACGACGCCGACAAGCAGCGCCCACGCAGCGAATGCGCCGCCGGCGATCCGCCGCCACCACTCGCGAGGGTGCGCCAACAACAGCAGAAGCAGGCCGACCGCCGCCGGGAGGACGAGGAGTTCCGGCCGGCTGTGGATGGCCAGCATGAGCGCGAGACTCGCGATTGCCAGGGAACTATCGCGTTGCGACGACAGCCAGTCGGCGAATGCCGCGAGACTCCAGAGCGAGAAGAGCGTCCCCGGAATCCACAACTCCTCCGATGCCGAGTAGCGCAGGTGAATCGGCAATAGCGCGGCCACGAACCCGGCGAGGAGGGCCGAGGGCACACTGCGAAATAGCTGCCAGGCAAGTGCGACCACCGCGGGAATCGTCAGCGCGGCGAGGACGACATTGGTAAGGAAGATCGTCTGCTCCATCCCGCCGAACACGGCCTCGACCGCCTGATAGATCGCCGGTCCCGCCGAACCGTAGAGGCCGCCGTTACCGCGTAGTGCGTAGTCGTACGACCACGTCGCCCAATACCCTTCGTGCAAGAACGCTCGCGGGGACACCGCGAGGCGTACCACCAGGGCAGAGCCGGTCAGGGCGGCCGTGGCGAACGCAAACGCGACGGTCGGCCACCGCGGCGCGGGCGTGGCCCGAAGCCTTGCGATCATGACCCAGACCGTCAGCAGAACGAGCGCCGCGAACGCGATGAGCATGAACTCCCGCAGCGACGGGCTCCTATCCAGCGCGCGGAGAGCTTCCAGCGTGGCGCGCACCTCCGGGATCGACAGGAGGTAATGGAGGTGGTCTCGAGGGGACACTTCGGTCACGGTGGCGTGTCGCGATGACAGGCCGCTCCTCAGCGCGGGCTTCGGCCGCAACCCATTGCGGATTGCGGAATGCGGATTGCGGAACTCGCGAATCCGTCGTCCGCAATCCGAAATCCGCATTCCGGAATTCTTCGCACCATGCGACGAACTCGCTAGTAGCCTAGCGCGGGCTTCGCCCGCAACCCAAAGCTAACAACCAGCCCGTTCGCCCCGAGTAGGAGCCCTTCCCCTGGGCTCCG